>CAZTDK010000146.1:0-10686 GCA_964611965.1 uncultured Binatia bacterium (SeqCode)
CCTGCAAAACAATTCCAATGCTCCTGGCATCGACGGAAATATCAAGGTGTACACCTCTCCCCGGAGCGACCTGAACTACGACGGCAACTTCAACTTGGTCGCAAGCCCCGCAACCTACCGAGGCGTCAACAAAGGCGCGAATGACGTGAGCAGCTTGGCGCTCTTTGTTGATGTCGCGAGCGGCAACTTCCATCTTCAGACCACCAGCCCGGCGATCGACGCTGGGGATCCCGGCCTGGATCCGAATTTCGCCAACCCGCTACATCAACGAACCACCACGGGCACCGTCCTGGACACCGGCACGATCGACATAGGGTTTCATTACCCTCAGTAAGAGTGGGTTAGTAACATCCTATCGGACGTGGCAGCCCCCAGCGACCAACGGGAGCGGTCCATAGAAAAGACGCCGGCCGCAGGCCCCTCAGGGGCACTGGGCGCGCTGGCGCAGCAGGTGGTCGGCGAGTACCAGGCACGCCATGGCTTCCACGATGGGTACGGCGCGCGGCAGCACGCAGGGGTCGTGGCGCCCGCGCGCGGCGAGCGTGACGGCCTGACCCTCACGGTCGACCGTCTGCTGGGCTTGTGAGATCGTCGCCGTTGGCTTGAAGGCGACGCGGAAGACGATGTCCTCGCCGTTGCTGATGCCGCCCTGGACGCCGCCGGAGCGGTTGCTCGTCGTGCGGATGCGTCCGCTGGCATCGGTGGTGAACGGATCGTTGTGCTCGAGTCCGGTCAGCCGCGTTCCGGCGAAACCGCTGCCGATCTCGAACCCCTTGGAGGCGGGTAGGGACATCACGCTGCGCGCGAGGTCCGCTTCGAGCTTGTCGAAGACCGGGTCTCCCAGGCCCGGCGGCACGTTGCGACAAACGCACTCGACTACACCGCCGAGCGAGTCGCCGGCGCGCCGCGCCTCGTCGATGCGGGCAATCATGGCCGCGGCCGTCGCGGCATCGGGGCAGCGCGCGATATTGGCTTCGATGTCGGCAAGCGTGACATGTGTCGGGTCGACTCCCGCCTCGATGGTGTGCACCCGACTGACATACGCCAGGACCTCAACTTGAGCGCTGACCGCGAGGAGCTTGCGCGCAATGGCCCCGGCGGCAACGCGACCGATGGTTTCGCGCGCCGAGGCGCGTCCGCCGCCCTGCCAATTGCGGATGCCGTACTTGGCTTCGTACGTATAGTCGGCGTGCGACGGACGGTAGACATCTTTGAAGTCGGCGTAGGCGGCGGGCCGCGCGTCGGTATTGCGCACCGTGATGGCGATCGGCGAGCCGAGCGTGTGGCCCTCGAATAGTCCCGAGAGGATCTCGGCACGGTCCGGCTCATCACGCGGAGTAGTGATCGCGCTCTGCCCCGGGCGGCGCCGATCGAGATCCCGCTGAATCTCCTCGACGGCCAGCGGAAGGCGCGGCGGACACCCGTCGACGACCACACCGACCGCCCCACCGTGTGATTCCCCGAAGGTAGTCACCCGAAACACGTGTCCGAACGTCGAGCCCATGGGCGGAGTGTACGCAAGCGGGTACAGAGAGACAACCACGCGCAACCGGTAGGATCGTCGGAATGCAGCACGCCGGAAAAAAGCAGGAAAATGGAAAACCGGGAATCGAGAATCGGGAATTCAGAACCGGCAAATTGAACGGCGGATCAATAGGTCCGTTCTCCATTCTCGATTCCCGGTTTTCCATTTTCTTCCCCTGCGAGCAGTGAAGCCGTTCAAGACTTTCTGCGAGCGGCGGGATACACTACGCCCATGCGTTGCCTTCATTGCCAGGAGCCGGCCGGATGGTGGCGCCGCCGGTGCGGCGATTGCCGAAAACTCACCGTGGTGCTCACGGCAAACCGCGGGGCCGACATGGCGACAATGTTGGACCTATTCATCGGGGCGGGCGCGCCGCGGCACAAGATCGAGCGGTTTCTGGAAAGTGATGTTGGCGGCGCCGGAGCCGTTCGCGACCAAATCGCGGCGGACATGACCAATCAATTGCTGGAAGCCTTCGGTCAGCGCCGCCGGCAGACGCCTGACGAGGTGCGGCGCATTCGGCAGCGTGGTGCGTGGGAGTCGCTGGACCGCCCGCCGCAAGAATGATCGCTTTGACTGGCGCTAGCGCGCATACTATCATCGGCCGGTCGGTGCAGAGCTCGGGGAATGAAGCGGTTCGTGATTGGATTCGTCGTCGGCGTGGGGCTGATGTACTACTACCTTCACTACAACGACGTGATGCGCGCGGATGCCACGTCGTGGTTTACCGGTGCGGCGTCGAAATATCGTGACGACCAGCAGCATCGCGCGGCGCGCGACGTGTTGGGAGAAAGTGAGCGCGGCCACTGATGCCGAAGGCCCTCGATGACGTCCGCATCGTGGACCTCACCCGCGTGATTGCCGGCCCCTATGCCACCTCTCTGCTTGGCGACATGGGCGCTCAGATCACCAAGATCGAGCTGCCCGGTCGCGGGGATGATGCGCGCTACGGTTATCCGGCAGTCGACGGGGTGCCGATCGTTTTTCTGGCGTTGAACCGCAACAAGAAGGGCATTACGCTCGATGTCCGCAAGCCGCAGGGTGCGGAGCTATTCCGGAGACTGGTGCGGAACGCGGACGTCGTTGTCGAGAATTTTTCGGCAGGCACCATGGACAAGTGGGGCTTGGGTTACTCGGCGCTGTCGGCGATCAATCCGCGGTTGATCTATGCGACGTTGTCGGGATTTGGCCAGACGGGGCCCTATGCGCATCGCACGTCGTACGACATCATTGCGCAAGCGATGGGTGGATTGATGGCCATGACCGGGTTTCCCGATGGGCCCCCGACCCGCGGTGGGGGCGCCTTGGGCGATTTCATCGGGGGGGTGTTTACCGCGGTCGGCATCCTCACGGCGCTGCACTATCGCGATCGCACCGGCAAGGGGCAGCTCGTCGATGTCTCGAACATGGATGCCGTCTTCAGCATGCTCGATAATTGGGCCACGGTGCATGGGGTGACGGGACGACTGCCGGAACGTGGTGGCAACCGCCATCCGTTTACCGCACCGTATGATTGCTTCAAGGCGACCGACGGCTACGTGGTCATCGGGGTTGGGAATAGTCTGCTCTTTCGCGCCTTGATGAGTGCGATGGGCATGCCCGAATTGGCGCAGGATCGTCGCTTTAAGTCGGCGCCGGCGCGTCTCGAACGGCATGACGAAGTGAATCGGGTGGTGGGTGATTGGGTGAAAGATCGGAGCGTGGACGAGGTGATGGCGATCCTCGGGCCAGACGGCGCAAACATTCCGTGCGCGCCGGTGATGACAGTGGATCGCTTGATGACCGACCCGCAGATTCGCGCGCGTGAGATGGTCGTCGACCTCCCACACGAGAAATTGGGACAGATTCCGGTAGCGGGCGTGCCCTTCAAGCTGTCGGAGTCGCCTGGTCAGCTGGACCGTCTAGGGCCGGACCTTGGCGAGCACAACGATGAGATTTACCGCGGCCTGCTTGGGCTGACGGAGAGCGAGATCCGGCAACTCCAGGCGGATGGGGTGATATAGGGGCGACGATGGAGCTACCGGTCATACAGAAGTTGAAAAAGGAGCTGGCTGACTTGCAGCACGAGCTCACCCACAAGATCCCCAAGGATTTGCACGAAGCCGCCAGCCACGGCGACCTCAGCGAAAATGCCGAGTATGAAGCGGCAAAGCACCGGCAGGAGTTCGTGCGCGCGCGTATCGGCCAGATGCAAGGCCGCATCCGCGAGCTCTCCATGTACAATATCCAGTCGATTCCGCATGGTGTCGTGGCCTACGGCAGCCGGGTGACCGTTGAAGACCTCGACGAAGGCGAGACACAGGTGTTCGAGATCGTCTTCCCGGAAGAAGTGAACGCGGCGGCTGGCCAGATTTCCCTCAGCTCGCCCATCGGACGGGCCCTCCTCAACAAGACAGTTGGGGATGAGGTCGAGGTCCAGACGCCGCGTGGCAAACGCAACTATCAGATCACCGAGCTTGTGACGTTGCACGAGCGCGGCTGACACTGCCCAGGTGCGGCGTGTGGAAGGTGAAATTTCCCCACGCTCCGTCTTCTGCATTCCACGTTCCCCGAGCAACCTTGCAGGGGGCACGCAGCCTATGCTACAGAACGCCTACAACTTGGGCCGCTAGAGAAAAAAGGTGGGCCACCGTGCCCACTTTTTTATTTGAAGGCAATGAACGAAACGGTAGCCGAGCGGGTCTGGAAAATCGCTGAGCCATTGGTCACGGACGAAGGGATGGAAATGGTTGATGTCGAGTTCCGTCGTGAAAGCCAGGGTACGGTCCTCAGGCTGTATCTTGATCGCGATGGAGGCGTCAGCCTGGAGGATCTGACACGTGTCAGCCGCCAAGTGGGCGACCTGCTCGATGTCCATGATGCCGTTCCCGGCGCGTACACGCTCGAAGTCTCCTCGCCTGGGATCAATCGACGCCTGCGGCGTGCGGATCATTTCCAACGGTATCTCGGACAGCGAATCCGCGTGCGTACGCAGGCCCCGCTCGACGGGCGCCGTATCTTCGTGGGGCTGTTGACGGCTGTGGACGCGGATGGAATCACCGTCCAGCAGGATCGTGAGCCGTGCCTGATTCGCTTCACCGAGATCGCTCAGGCGAACTACGAGCCCGAGCCGGAACGGCCCAGGAGGTAAGCCCATGCAGCCGGAATTGAGCCGCGTCATTGAGCAGGTCAGCAAGGAAAAGGGGATCGACCGCACTATCGTCGTCAACGCGATCGAAGCCGCGATGCTGTCTGCCGCCCGGAAGATGGTGGCGCCGACGACGCACCTCGAAGCCAAGTTCAACCCTGAGATCGGCGAGGTGGAGCTGTTCAAGATCCTCACGGTGACGGAAACCGTGACCGATCCGGAGGCCGAGATTGGTCTGGAGGCGGCCCGCAACAACCTGGACCCGGAAGCCCAGCTCGGTGACGAGTTGCTGGAACGTCTCGATCAGCGCTATGGACGGATTGCTGCCCAAGCCGCGAAGCAGAACCTCATTCAGCGGCTGCGCGATGCCGAGCGCGACATCATCTTCAACGAGTTCAAGGACCGCAAGGGTGAACTCACGCACTCCGGGATTGTCCAGCGTTTCGAGAAGAAAAACATCATTGTCAACTTGGGGCGGACCGACGCGATCCTCCCGGAGAAAGAACAAATCCCGCGTGAGCGCTACCGCCAGGGCGACCGCATCCGGGCGTACATTCTCGAAGTGGAGATGACCAGCAAAGGGCCGCAGATCGTGCTCTCGCGCACGCATCCCGGCTTCTTGATGAAGCTGTTCGAGCAAGAAGTCCCGGAGGTCTACGAAGGCATTGTCGAGATCAAGGGCGCGGCGCGCGAGCCTGGTGGCCGTGCCAAGATCGCGGTGGTGTCGAATGATCCCGACGTTGATCCGGTGGGTGCGTGCGTCGGCATGAAGGGAACGCGCGTGCAGTCCGTCGTACAGGAGCTGCGCGGTGAGAAGATTGATATCGTCCACTGGACACCCGATCCGGCGGAGTTCGTTTGCCGGGCCCTAGCGCCGGCCAAGGTGGCGAAGATCATCATGGACGAGGATGAGCGCAGCATGGAGGTCATCGTCCCCGATGATCAGCTGTCGCTGGCCATCGGGCGCAAAGGGCAGAACGTACGGCTGGCTTCGCGCCTCAGTGGGTTCAAGCTCGACGTGCGCAGCGAGTCGGAAGCCGAGGATGAGGCGCGTCAATCGCGCGCGTCGCTGGTTGGCGTCCCGGGCATTGGTGACGTCACCGCCGAACTGCTGTATCAGAACGGCTTCAAGTCGCCGGAAGAGGTTGCGCGGGCCGAGGAATCCGCCCTGGGCGAGATCGAGGGCCTCGGTCCCGAGAAAGCCGGAGGGATTCTCAAGGCGGTGCGCGCCTACGTCGAGGCCAAGCAGATCGAGGAGGCGCAACGCCAAGAAGCCGCCGCCGCTGCTGCTGCGATCGCGGACGGAACGCCTGATGAGGCTGGCGAGGGAGAGGAAACAGCAGTTGAGCTGAGCGCCCCTCCCGAGGAGGGCAAGGCCTCGTGAGCCGGGTTCCCCTGACACCGATTCGCAGCTGTGTCGGCTGTGGCGCCCGCGCGCCACAGCCGGAGTTGTTGTGTCTGGTGAGCGCGGTGGACGGTGCGCTGCGGCTTGTCAGCCGCCGGCGGCGGACGGGACGAACCGCCTATTTGCATGATCGGCTGGCCTGCTGGGAGCGCTTCGCTGCCCGCAAAGGCGCGGTGCGATCATTGCGCCGCAGTGTCGATAAGGGTGCCCGGATCGAGTTGGTCCAGGGGCTGAAGGCGGCCGAGTTGGCAGCTACGATGAGGTGAACTGGCATGTCGTCGCGTAAACGCATACATGAGCTGGCCAAAGAGCTCGGTTGGGATGCCAAGGACCTCGTCATGAAGCTCGAGAAGGTCGGCGTGCATAATAAGCGAATCCAAAGCACGCTCACCGATGAGGAAGTCGATCGCCTCAAGGCGGCGCTGGCAGCCGAAGAAAAGCCGTCGGTGACGGTGGGCGACGAGCGCGTCGTGACCGGCATCGAAGGCGAAACGGTGGTCGAGCGCCGCGTCAAGAGCAACGTCATCCGGCGGCGTACGACGAAGGCCGAAACCGCGCCGATGCAAGAGGTGCTGCCGGTACCCATGGAAGCCGCGGGGGCGGAGGGCGAGGCGTTCGAGTCGTTCTCGTCGCCCGAATCACTGCCCGAGCCATTACCCACCCCACCGCCCGTGATGGAGATGCCCAGCGTGGCGGAAGAGCCCCGAGTCGATGTTGCCCCGCCGGCACCGCCACCTCCACCTCGGGTTGTGGAACCTCCACGCGCGGCACCGCCGCCCCCACGCTCGGGTCCGGTAGAGGGGATGCGTGGCGTCCGTGTACTCGGCAAGATCGACCTCAAGAAGGTCGAGCCGCCAGCGCCAGCCGCCGCAGATAAAGAGGCGCCGCGCGGCGCCCGACCGCCGCGCTCGGTCAACGAAGCCGTGCCGTTGGTCGTCGAGGCGGACGATGGCAAGCCGCGCAAGAAGAAGCGCCGTGTCATCAAGAAGCCGGAGATGCAAGAGGTGTCCGAGCAGGATCGGCGGCGCGGCAAGATTCCGCGCAAGAAGCGAGCCCTGCCCGGTAAAGAGCAGAAAAAGACCGAAATCACCACGCCGCGTGCAAGTAAGCGCGTCGTCCGTATCTCCGAGGTGATTACCGTCGGTGAACTGGCCAAGGCCATGGGCGTCAAGGCCGGTGAGGTCATCAAGAAGTTGATGGACGCCGGGATGATGGCCACGATCAATCAGGTCTTGGACTTCGATACGGCAAGCCTGATGGCTTCGGAGTTCGAGTACATCGTCGAGAACGTGGCCTTCGATGCCGAGTCGGTGCTCGAGGTCGAGCATGAGCAGCCCACGGATGAGCAGCTGGAGCCGCGCCCGCCGGTTGTGACGATCATGGGGCACGTCGACCATGGCAAGACGTCGCTGCTCGATGCGATCCGTCAGACGAACGTCACGGCGCAGGAAGCCGGTGGGATTACCCAGCATATTGGCGCGTACAGCGTTGAGGTGCACGGGCGCACGGTCACCTTCTTGGATACGCCCGGCCACGAAGCGTTCACGGCAATGCGATCTCGCGGGGCCAAGGTCACCGACATCGTGGTGCTCGTCGTGGCCGCCGATGATAGCGTGATGCCGCAAACGGTAGAGGCCATCAATCACGCTCGTGCCGCCGGTGTCCTGATCATCGTTGCCATCAACAAGATCGACAAGCCGGATGCCAACATCGAGCGCGTCAAGCAGGCGCTGGCCGACTACGGGCTGGTCGCCGAGGACTGGGGCGGCGACACGATCTGTGTGCCGGTTTCGGCGAAGACGAAGGAAGGGATCCCGCACTTGTTGGAGATGCTGCTGCTACAGGCGGACATCCTCGAGCTCAAGGCGAACCCCAACAAGCTGGCGCGGGGGACCATTGTGGAGGCCAAGCTCGATCGTGGTCGCGGCGCCGTGGCGACGGTGCTCGTCCAAGAAGGCACGCTGCACGTCAGCGAGCCCTTCGTTTGTGGAGGCCACTACGGCCGCGTCCGTGCAATGGTGGATGACAAAGGGCGCAAGGTGGAGACCGCCGGGCCGTCGACCCCGGTGGAAATCATCGGCCTCCAGGGTGTCCCCGAGGCGGGAAGCTCGTTCGTCGCGGTAGCCGATGAGGCCACAGCTCGCCAGGTTGCCGAGCACCGCCGCGGCAAACAACGCGAAGCCGATTTGGTGAAGACCGCGAAAGTGTCGCTGGAGGACCTCTATACCCAAATCCAGGCCGGTGACATCAAGGAACTGCGGGTGGTCGTCAAGGCCGATGTGCAGGGATCGGTGGAGGCCTTGTCCGAAGCGTTGAGCCGGCTATCAGCCGATGAAGTGCGTCTGAATATCTTGCACGCGTCGGTTGGCGGGATCACTGAGAGCGACGTGCTGCTAGCGTCGGCGTCGAACGCGGTGGTGATCGGCTTCAACGTGCGCCCCGAGTCCAAGGCGACCGACGCCGCCGAGCGTGAAGGTGTGGACCTGCGCCTTTATACGGTGATCTACGATGCGCTGAACGACGTCCGGGACGCCATGGAAGGCCTGCTGGAACCGACGATGCGTGAGAAGACGGTCGGACGTGCCGAGGTGCGGCAGGTCTTCAGCGTGCCGAGCTTTGGTGTCATCGCCGGTTCGTATGTCACCGATGGGAAGTTCACGCGCAATGCGACCGTCCGCCTAGTGCGCGACCATGTTGTCGTGCATACGGGCAAGGTGGCGAGCTTGCGGCGGTTCAAGGAGGATGCCCGCGAGGTCCAGAGCGGTTACGAGTGCGGGATCGGGCTGGAGAACTACGCCGATGTAAAGGTTGGCGACATCATTGAGGCTTTCGAAACCGAGCAGGTCATCCGCCGCCTGACGCCGGCGAGTGGGAAATCGATGGGCGCGGAGCGGCGCGTATAGCGCTGCGCGCCGCGCCGTCGCCGCGCTGCCTCAGGGCGGCTCCGGCAGTCAGCACTGTACGGGGAATCTGCAGCCGTGGTGGTTGGTGTCCTCAAGTTGACCTTGTTCCTCCCGGAAAATCACTCCTTGAAGGGGAAGCGCGGTGTCATCAAGAAAATCAAGACACGGGTGGCCAACGCCTTCAATGTTTCGATCTCGGAGTGCGACGAGCAGGACCTGTGGCAGCGCGCGGTCCTGGGGATCTGCCAAGCTGGTGCCGACGCCCCGTACGTCGAGGGCGCGCTGCGCCAGGTGGTCCGCTTCATCGACGACATGCAAGTGGCGGAGCTGGGCGAAGAAGAGCTCGAAGTCTTTCACTGTTGAATCGCCGCATCAGCCAAGGAGGGCTCGATGAGCGGCCGGCGCGCTGAACGGGTGGGCGAGGCGGTTCGCGCTGCGATTGCGGACATGCTCCTCCGTGATATCAAAGATCCGCGCATTGGTATGGTCACGCTGACGACCGTGCAACTTACCGATGACTTGCGGCATGCGAGGGTGTATTTCAGCTGTGTCGGTGATGCGGCGGCACGCGACCGCTCACTGCACGGCTTGCGCAGCGCCAGCGGCTTTATCCGCGCACAGCTCACGCGGCGGCTCCAGTTGCGGGTTGCACCGGAGGTGACATTTCTCTTCGACCCGTCGCTCGAAAATGCGGAGCGTCTTGCGAGTCTGCTCGCACACACGCACTCCAAAGACGACGAGCCTCCGGTCTGATGGCAGCATGCTGGTAGAAACGTCCGCCATGAACCTCGGTCGTATGATGGCACCCCATAGCGACCAACGGGAGCGGCCCATAGAAAAGACGCGGGGCGTAGCCCGCTAGTCATGGACGGCTTGTTCATCGTCGACAAGCCGCAGGGGGTGAGCTCTGCGGACGTCGTGCGGATCGTGAAGCGGCGGCTGGGTTGTAAGACCGGCCATCTTGGTACGCTCGATCCGTTCGCAAGCGGCGTGCTGCCGCTGTGCCTCGGGGAAGGGACGAAGGTGGCGCAGTTCCTCAACGCTGCGGACAAGGCGTACGTGGGGGTCATTCGACTGGGCAGGATGACCGACACCGGCGATCCGACCGGCAGGGTTACAGAGACCGCCGCTGTCCCGGAGCTGTGCGCGCCACAGCTCGAGGAGGTGGCGGCACGCGTACACGGTGAGCAGCTGCAGACCCCGCCAATGTACTCCGCGCTGAAGCGTGGAGGCACGCCGCTGTACAAACTGGCGCGGCAAGGCATCGAGGTCGAGCGTGAGCCGCGCCGCGTTCGTATCGACAGCGTGCAGCTCCGCCTGAATGCGCCGGATGTCATCGGCTTCGCAGTGGCCTGCTCTAAGGGAACCTACATCCGCGTGTTGGCGCAAGAGATCGCGGTCATGCTCGGATCAGTCGGCCATCTGGAGGTGTTGCGGCGCACCCGCTTTGGCCCGTTTGATATCGCGGAGGCAACGACGCTGGAGGCGTGTGAGCGCGGTGACGGAACGGTGCTGGGCTTGCGCGAGTCATTGCGTCATGTGCGGGAGATCCAACTCGATACGCCGGCGACGGCGCGCGCCCGTCGCGGCGACGTGCCGCTCTTGGCTCGCCTGCCGACGGGACACCCGGACGAGCTCGCCAAGTTGATTGGCCCGGACGGTGATCTGGTTGCGGTGATCGCCATGGTTGGCGCGACGTGGCGGTTTGCGCGCGTCTTTGCGCCGC
>CAZTDK010000147.1:0-10678 GCA_964611965.1 uncultured Binatia bacterium (SeqCode)
GTCGGCGTCGTCGTCGAGGAAAAAATCGAACGGATTGATCACCGTCATCTCGGCAATCATCCCGACCTCGATGGACAGCTCGTTGGTGCGCTCGGGGAACACCAGGCGCGCCAGGTAGTTGCCAAACGGATCCTGCTGCCAGTTGATGAAGTGCGATGTCGGCCGGATCTTGAGCGAGTAGGCGTGGATCGGCGTCCGGCAATGCGGCGCCGGCCGCAGGCGGACGATATGCGGCGACAGCGCCACGGGGCGATCGTAGCGGTACTCGGTGCTATGGGTTAGGGCAACGCGGATCGCCATCGGTCGGTTCCTACTGTTGAGCAGCCTCGCGCGACATGCGCAGCGACACCTGCGCGACGCCCGCATGGTCTTCACCCTTGAACGTATTGCGCAGCAGCGGAGCATCGAGACTGTCACGTCCGACGGCCACGGCGATGTACGTGTCATTCACCACCAGGCGTGTCGTCGGGTCGAAGCCGCGCCAGCCGGCGCCGGGGATCAGCACCTCGGCCCAGGCGTGCGGCGCGGCGGCGTCAAGTTCTTCATCGAAATTGTCGGGATCGATATACCCGCGCACGTAGCGCGCCGCGCAACGCCAGGAACGCACCAGGGCGATGAACAGGTGCGCGAAATCAGTCGCCGAGCCGGCGCCCGCCGTCACTACCTCGTCGAGTGTAGCGCGCGGTTCGCCGGGCGCGTACGTCAGGGTGTCGGCAATCCACTCACGCGCAAGATGTACCGACTCGAGCAGCGGGCGCTCCGGGTCGTACCGCGGCCAGTCGAGCGCCGTAGCACTCAGCCGCGTGATCTCCGGCGTGTGCGGGCTGCGGTGCAATACGTAGTCCCAGAGCCTGGGCTGCCCCTTGAGGGTGTCGGCGAGCCAGGCGCGCTCCGTCGTCGGGGACAGGACGCGGTAGTCGAACGGGTTGCTGAGCAGCGTTTCGACCTCGATGTGCAAATGGGTATTCAGCTGGGCGTGCGCTGCGGCAAGGTCACCATGGTGCACGGTATTGCCGAAGTAGTCGATATGGCGACCCAGAGCGGCCGCGGGGTCGGTCTCGAGGCGCGCCGCATGGATGCGCTGCGTCGGACCGTCCCCCGGCATCATGCGCAGCTCGCAATGATGTTCGCGCACCGGATGGGGGAACACCAAGGCGGTGTCCTGCTCGATCACGTAGCGCACTGGCGATCCGTGAGTTGCGCGTCGAAATATTCCGCCGCCAGCACGGCGTGCAGCTGCGAGATCTGTTCGAGGAAATCCTCCAGATACTCGTGCAAGCCGTCGCGGAACACCTGCTCCGCGGTGCGGTTCTCCAGACAGGCCTCCAGCTTGCGGATGGCCGCCTCGGTAGCGCCGCTGAGCTCGCCGGCCGCAATGGTGCGCAGTGCGTCGCGCATGCGTTCGACGCAGAATCGCAAGGCGCGGGGGAAGTTGGGTTCGAAGATGAGGAACTCGGCCACATCGATGGGGCGCAACCCGGCGTGGTATTTGCGCCGGTAGGCTTCGAAGCCCGACAATGACTTCAACAACGCCGCCCACTGGTAGTAGTCGAGGGCCGAGCCGACCAGTGACATATCGGGTAGCAGCAAGTGGTATTTGACGTCGAGAATACGCGCCGTCATGTCGGCGCGCTCGAGCAGCGTCCCGAGCAGATAGAATCCCCAGCCTTCGCCACGCATCATCGTATTGGCGGTCAGCCCATGAAAACGCGCGACCCCGTTGCGCACGGCCGCATATACGACAGCGGCCCGCTCCGGCACCAACGGTGTCGCCAGTTGGCGGTCCACCTGCAGCCACAGCTCGTTCAGCGCTTCCCACATTTCCTTTGAGATGCGGTCGCGCACGACGCGCGCGTTCTCGCGTGCCACGCGCAGGCTGGTGCGGATGGCGTTGGGATTCTTGCGCTCCTGCGTCATGAACTGGATGACCTTGTGGGCGCTGATCGGCGCACCCTCGTAGCACTGGGCGTAGGCCTCGTCACTGGCGGTGATGCTGAGCAGCGGCTTCCATTGCGCCGACACCGGCAGCGCATCTTCTGCTTCGAGCAGATACAGCAGGTTGATCTCGATGAGCCGCGCCGTGTCACCGGCACGTTCGAGGTGGCGCGACATCCAATAGACCGAGTCAGCGATTCGACTCAACACGGCAGGGCATCCTCTCGACTGTCCGCTGTGGCCTTCTACTCGGCCAATACCCAGGTATCTTTACTGCCGCCGCCTTGCGACGAGTTCACGACTAGCGAACCTTTGGTCAACGCCACCCGGGTGAGCCCGCCGGGTACCACCTCGATGTCTTCGCCGTAGATGACGTATGGACGCAGGTCAATGTGCCGCGACTCCAGCTCTCCATCGACGTAGCAGACGTGACGCGACAGCTGCACCACCGGTTGCGCGATGTAGTTGCGCGGGTTCTCGCGGATGCGGGCGGCGAACTCGGCGCGCATCGCCGGCGTCGACGTCGGGCCCATCAGCATGCCGTAGCCGCCCGACTCGGCGACCGCTTTAACGACCAGCTTCTCGAGATTATCGAGCGCGTAGGCTTGGTCCTCCGGACGCGTCATGAGATACGTCGGCACGTTCTGCAGGATCGGCGGCTCGCCGAGGTAATAGCGGATGATGTCCGGCACGAACGGGCAGATGGCTTTGTCGTCGGCGATGCCGTTGCCGGGTGCATTGACGATGGCAACGTTGCCGGCGCGCCAGGCATTGATGATCCCCGCCACCCCGACCACTGAGTCGGCACGAAAGCAGAGCGGATCCAGAAAGGTATCGTCGACGCGGCGGTACACGACATCGACGCGGCACAAGCCGCGCGTCGTCTTCATGTACACCACGTCGTTCTTCACCACTAGATCCCGGCCTTCGACCAGCTCGATGCCCATCTCCTTGGCGAGGAAGGTGTGCTCGAAGTACGCGGAGTTGTAGATGCCCGGGTTCAGCAGCACGACCTCGGCGGCATCCTTGCCGCGCGGCGAAAGATGGCGCAGCGCTTCGAGCAACAAAGCCGGATAGTGCTCCATGCGGCGCACCCGGTAGTGCGCAAAGAACTCGGGAAGGATCTGGCGCTCGATGACTCGGTTTTCGATCATGTAGGAAACGCCCGAGGGGGTGCGCAGGTTGTCTTCGAGGACGAGATAGCGACCGGACTCGTCACGAATGAGATCGATGCCACTGACGTGCGTGTAGATCTTTTGCGGCGGCTCGATTCCCATGATTTCCCGGCGAAAGTCCTTGCCGTCGAAGATCAGCTGCACCGGAATGACGTCGTCCTTCAGGATGCGTTGCTCGTGATAGATGTCGTGGAGAAACAGATTCAGCGCGCGCACGCGTTGCTTCAGACCCGCTTCGATCACCGCCCACTCAGCCGCGGGAATGATGCGTGGCAGCAGGTCGAAGGGCCACACCCGTTCGATGCCCTCGTCGTTGTCGCTGTACACGGTGAAGGTCACGCCTTCGGTGCGCATGGCAAGATGCGATTGCGCCGCCTTGTCCGCCAACGAGCTCTGCCCGGTCTTGCGAATGTGTTCCCACAACGGCCGGTAGTGTTCGCGCGGCTCGAAGTCATCGCGGTAGAACTCGTGGTAAGACATGCGCCCGTTGGGCGGTGTGTCATTCGGATTTCTTGATGTCGCAAGCATGGGACCCTCGGATCACGGAGCAATCAATACCATAGCCGGCAAGCTTCACGCAGCGCTGCGGCGGCATTCAGGCGCAAGCCTCGTGCCAGTGGCCGCTTGGTATCCCAGCGTCGTCATGGGACAGAGAGCCGCCGCATAACGGCCAGATGGCTGCCGACACAGCGGGCACAGGATGAATGATTAGGCAGGAAGATCGCGTGTGGCTCGTGGCGCGTGGCTCGTAGCAGGGGCTCGTGGTTCCTACCACGTGCCACGCGCAAACTTGCCACGTGCGAGAATTGCGGTGTGGTCAAGGACGTTGTCCGAAGCGCTTTCCTCCATTCCGTTGAACCCGTATTGAACGGCTATGCGCACATGGAAGCGGCTGGGTGTTGTCGTGGCGATACTCATGGCGACCTTTGCGCTCATTACACTGGGTGCTCTGGAAGGACCGGAGGTCGTTGTCGTGCACACGCGCGATGCGTCTGGCAGCGTACGCACGACGCGCACGTGGATCGTCGATCATGACGGCTTTGCATGGATTGAAGCCGCTAACCCGGAGCGCGAGTTCTACCGCAGCATCATCGCCACCCCGGACATCGAGATCGAGCGGCGCGGCGAGCGGCGCCGCTATCACGCCGTACCGCTCGCCAACCCCGACGGTCACCAGCTGATTCGCCGGCTGCTCGCCGAAAAGTACGGCTTCGCTGACTGGTGGATCGGCCTGATCGCCGATACCTCGCGTTCCCTGGCGATTCGCCTGGAACCGCGGTGAGCGGAGAGGCACGCTCCACGAGATCGCCGCGCCAGTTCGATCTTGATATTCATTCTCAATTTGTGCTAGAGAAGCCTCCAGGCCGAACGGGGCGGGTTTTTGAAGTCGTCATGTCGGCGGGAATGAGGGGAGTGACCAGCCATGATTTTCTGCCATTGTGCCGGTGTCACCGATACTACGATTGCCCAGGTCATCGAATCCGGGGCCACCAGTGTCGACGAAGTTGCGCGCTGCTGTGGCGCCGGTCAGTACTGCAGGCCCTGCCGCGAAGAGCTCGCGGCACTGTTGGAGAACGCGGGCTCGGGTCGCGCCCGTTGCGCCGCGGGCAACGCCCTGTAATAAGGATGCCCATGAAGGGGAATGCAAAGCTCATCGAGGCGCTCAACGATGTCCTCACCGCCGAGCTGACCGGCATCAATCAGTACTTCATCCACGCCAAGATGTGCGAGAACTGGGGCTACGCACGGCTTGAAGACGTTAATCGCAAGGAATCCATCGATGAGATGAAGCATGCCGACCAGCTCATCGAGCGCATCCTCTTTCTCGAAGGCATCCCCAACCTGCAACGGCTTGGCAAGGTGAAAGTCGGTGAGACTGTGCCGCAGCAACTCAAGCTCGATCGCGACTTGGAGGTCGAAGCGGTGGCGCGGCTGAACAGCGCGATCGCCTTGGCCGTTGAGGTGAGCGACAACGGTACACGCGAGCTGCTCGAGACGCTGCTGACGTCCGAGGAAGACCACGTGAACTGGCTCGAAGCCCAGCTCGAGTTGATCAAGCAGGTTGGCGAGCAGAACTACCTCTCCGAACAAATCCACAAGTAGGCCTGCGGCCGGCGTCTTTTCTGTGGGCCGCTCCCCGTTGGGTCGCTGCGGGCTGCCTCGTTCGCGTTAGTCATCACGAAGCGGGCACGGGACCAGGCTCGGGGCCATCGCCAATTTGAGTCTCGTCAACGGCAACTTGCCACGGGACACCACCCTGGGCGCAACGGCGCAACCTCGACGTCTGTGGTATACACCGGTGTCGCCGCCGGCGTCGCGCCTGCGGCGATCGTCGTTGCAGAAGGAGTGTGTGCGTGCCTGAGTTCGTGTTTACCATGCAGGAGCTACGCAAGGTGGTTCCACCTGATCGCGTGTTGCTCGAAGGAATCACACTCGCGTTTCTGCCCGGCGCCAAGATCGGCGTCCTCGGCGCCAACGGCGCCGGCAAGAGTACATTGCTGCGCATCATGGCCGGCGTCGACCAGGAGTTCATGGGCGAAGCCAAACCAGCCGCGGGACTGCGCGTCGGCTACTTGCCACAGGAGCCGCAGCTCGATGCCAGCAAGACGGTGCTCGGCAACGTCGAAGAGGGCGTCGCGGAGATCCGTGACCTGCTGCACCGCTTCGAGGCCGTGAGCGCGCGCTTCAGTGAGCCGCTCGACGACGACGCCATGGCGGCCCTGCTCGACGAGCAGGGCAAGCTGCAGGACCAGATCGACCACACCAACGCGTGGGAGCTCGACCGCACGCTGGAGATCGCCATGGACGCGCTGCGCTTGCCGCCGCCCGACGCCAATGTCGCTACGCTCTCCGGTGGTGAGAAGCGGCGCGTCGCCCTGTGCCGCCTGCTGTTGCAGAAGCCGGACTTGCTGCTGCTCGACGAGCCGACCAACCACCTCGACGCGGAATCGGTGGCGTGGCTCGAGCGTTTCCTCCAGGAGTATCCGGGCACGGTGGTCGCCGTGACCCACGACCGCTATTTCCTGGATAACGTCGCCGGCTGGATTCTCGAACTCGATCGCGGTCGCGGCCTACCGTTCAAGGGCAACTATTCATCGTGGCTGGAGCAGAAGCAGGGGCGAATGGCGGCGCAGGAGAAACAAGCCTCGGCACGTCAACGCACGCTGCAACGCGAGCTCGAGTGGATCCGCATGTCGCCGCGCGCCCGGCACGCGAAGGGCAAAGCCCGACTCAGCGCCTACGAGGCGCTGCGCGACGAAGAAGCGCAGCGGCTCCCGGAAAGCGTCGAGATCGCCATTCCCCCAGGGCCACGTCTCGGCGGGGTAGTCGTCGAAGCCGAGCACCTGCGCAAAGGCTACGGCGACCGGCTGCTGATCGACGATCTGTCGTTTGCGCTGCCGCCCGGCGGCATCGTCGGCGTGATCGGTGCGAACGGCGCAGGCAAGACGACACTCTTTCGGCTCATCGTCGGGCAGGAGCAGCCCGATGCCGGAACGCTGCGTGTCGGCGAAACGGTGCAGCTCGCGTACGTCGACCAATCCCGGGAAACGCTCGCCCCAGAGAAGAACGTCTGGGAAGAGATCAGCGACGGCGCGGACCGTATCAAGATCGGCCAACGGGAGATCGCCTCCCGCGCCTACGTCGCTTCGTTCGGCTTCAAGGGAACCGATCAGCAAAAGCGCGTCGGCACGTTGTCCGGCGGGGAGCGCAATCGCCTGCACCTGGCGAAGCTCTTGAAGCGTGGCGGCAACCTGCTGCTGCTCGACGAGCCGACCAACGATCTCGACGTCGATACCTTGCGCGCCCTCGAAGAGGCGCTGGTCGGGTTCTCCGGCTGCGTCGTGGTCATCTCCCACGACCGCTGGTTCCTGAATCGCATTGCCACCCACATCCTCGCGTTCGAGGGAGACAGCTCGGCCGTGTGGTTCGAAGGCGGCTACGACGACTACGAAGCCGACTACCATCGCCGCCGCGGCATCGACGCGGATCAGCCGCACCGCATTCGTTTCAAACGCCTGCACGGCTGACGCAGAAACCTTGGGGCAACAGACAATGCCTCACCACGAAGGGCACGAAGGTCACCATGAGCAGCGGATTCCTGACTGAGTTCGACTTGCATCTGATTGCCGAGGGCAAGCACTACCGCACCTACGAGAAGCTCGGGGCGCACCTGACCGCACACGACGGTCAGCGCGGTACGCGCTTCGCCGTGTGGGCACCGAACGCGCGTGCCGTGTCGGTGATCGGGGACTTCAATGGATGGGACGACCGCCGCCATCCGATGATCTTGCGACCCGAGGCGGGCATCTGGGAGTGCTTCGTTCCCGACATCGGATCCGGGGCGCTCTACAAATACCGCATCGTTTCGAACTACGACGACTACCGCGTCGACAAAGCTGACCCGTATGCGTTTGCCAGCGAGATCCGGCCGCAAACTGCGTCAAAGGTCTGGGATCTCTCCAGCTACGCGTGGGACGACGCCGACTGGATGGCGGCGCGCCGTACCAGCGATCCGCGGACGACGCCGGTGGCAATCTACGAAGTCCACCTCGGCTCATGGATGCGCGTGCCGGAAGAAGACAACCGCTGGCTGACGTATCGCGAGCTGGCGCCGAAGCTGACGCAGTACGTTCAGGAGATGGGCTATACCCACGTCGAGTTCCTCCCGCTGTGCGAGCACCCGTTCGACGCCTCGTGGGGCTACCAGACAGTGGGCTACTTCGCTGCAACCAGCCGCTTCGGAGCTCCACAGGATCTGATGTTTCTCATCGACACCCTGCATCGGCACGGCATTGGCGTGCTCATCGACTGGGTGCCGGCGCATTTTCCACGCGACGAGCACGGCCTCGCATACTTCGACGGCACACACCTCTACGAGCACGCCGACCCACGCAAAGGCGAACACCGCGACTGGGGCACGCTGATCTTCAACTACGGCCGCGTCGAGGTCGCCAACTTTCTGCTGAGCAACGCGCTGTTCTGGCTCGACCGCTATCACATCGACGGCTTGCGCGTCGACGCGGTCGCCTCGATGCTGTATCTCGACTACTCACGCGAACCCGGTGACTGGGTGCCCAACGAGTATGGCGGGCGGGAGAACCTCGATGCCGTGGACTTCGTTCGCCGCGTCAACGAGCTGGTCTACGGCGAGTATCCGGGCGTGCTCACGATCGCCGAGGAGTCGACGGCGTGGGCCGCGGTCTCGCGGCCGACCTACGTCGGCGGCCTTGGCTTTGGCTTCAAGTGGGACATGGGCTGGATGAACGATACCCTCAGTTACATCGCGCACGACCCGGTGCACCGCAAGTATCACCATCAAGACCTCACGTTCCGCATGCTCTACGCGTTTACCGAAAACTTCATCCTGCCCCTGTCCCACGACGAGGTCGTGCACGGCAAGGGCGCTCTGCTCGCCAAGATGCCGGGCGACGATTGGCAGAAGTTCGCCAACCTGCGCGTGCTGCTCGGCTACATGTACACGCAGCCGGGGAAAAAGCTGCTGTTCATGGGCGGCGACATCGGACAGTGGGCCGAATGGAATCACGACCAGAGCGTCGAGTGGCATCTGCTCGAATTCGCTCCGCATCGCGGCCTGCAACGTTGGGTCCGCGATTTGAACACGCTCTACCGCGGCGAGCCGGCGCTGCATCGGCTCGATTGCGAGGCGGGCGGCTTCGAATGGATCGATTGTCATGACGCTGACGGCAGCACGCTGAGCTATGTGCGCCGCGGGCATCCGTCCGACGCGGTCATGGCGGTGGCATGCAACTTCACGCCGGTGCCACGCTACGCGTATCGCATCGGGGTGCCGCACGGCGGCTACTGGAAAGAGCTGCTGAACAGCGACGCCGAGCTGTACGGTGGGAGCGGTCTCGGCAACGCAGGCGGCGTCGAGGCTGCAGCCACCCTCACACACGGTCGTCCGTTTACGTTGACCGTTACGCTGCCACCGCTGGCGATGGTGGTCTTTCGGAGCGGGGCGTGAGCTGCCGCCAAAACTGCCGGACAACAGACGGTTAGACAACAGATCCAACTCACAAAGGTCTACGTCTGTTGTCTGTCAGGTCTCACGCCCCCAATCCCATCTCGCAGCCACTCAACGCGTTCTTCACCGCCTTGAGGATCTCATCCACGGTTATCTCGCCGTCGCCGTTGCCGTCGCCGGCTAAGCAGGACGCAACTCCGGTGTTGCCCAGCGCGACATTGACCATGATCAACAGCTCGTCCGCGGTCACCGCTCCGTCTTTGCCGCAATCTCCGACACACACGGGGGATGGCGTCGGACTGGGTGTCGGTGTGTGGGTTGGTGGCGGCGGAGTGTTCGGTCCGATGACGAACGCATTGATCAACGCGGCGTCACCGACGGTGGGCTGGTCGCACAGGGTGAACGAGCCGACGAGGGAAGCCTCTTCGACGATGTGATTCTCGATTGCACCGCAGTCGAAGACCAAGCCGTTGGCGACGAACGGCCCGTTGTCCGCGCCGGGCGTGTCGAACGCATTGTGTATGGTGGCGCTCGCGGCACCGGTAGTTATCGGCAGCGTGGCGGGCGTGCCACGCGCCTCGAAAGGATCATCGTCGGTGCAATATTCACCGTCGGCTCCGTACGCAGCGCCGCTGCCGCTGCACGATCCGATTTGTGTCCCAACTGCGATTGAGGCGAGCAAGACTGCCGAGCCCGGACCGCCGGCGCCGCTGAAGGTGATGACCGGATCTTTCGCCGGGCTGCCGGGCACGTCGTTGCAGTCTTGCGTGTAGGTGATGTCGACGCCCGCGAGCCCGTCGCAGCCGATGATCCCGGACGCTGCGTTGCCGGGCCCGTGGACAAACGAGCACGGCTTGTCGGAAGGACACAAGGCCGCACCGGCCGTGAAGGTGTCCGTGCAGTCCTTGGACAGGGTGACGCCATCTGGCTCGAACAAGGTGCCGCCGCACGTCTTCACTGCAACGGCGCGTACGCAAGCGCAACCGATGTCCCCGACTTGAACGCGTGGGATATTCACGTGCTCTGCTTTGATGACTCCAGGAATGGAACCGTTGCGTCGCTTTCCAACAGTCAGGATCTCGTGGCCCTCCAATGGCAGCGGGACGGTGATGGAGCCATAGACCATCGCCCCGCTCGTGCCAGACGCGAGAACGCCGCCGTGGGTCTGCCCAGGCAGAAAGGTCAACGATACATCAGCTTCGGTGGTGCAGTTGGACGCACATCCGTCGCCACCATAGGGGGTACAGTGAACGCACGCCCCTTCGGGGCAATCGATATCCGCGGCGCAGCCGGTGGCGCTCTTCGTGCCACCGAAACAGACGCCGTTGCCGGTGCAGTCGCTTTCCGCCGTGCACGCTTGCCCGGCGTTGTTACCGCCGGTGCAAATACCGCCGTCGTCACATTCCTCATCACCGCTGACGACGCCGTCTCCACAGACCGCAACCTCCGCTGCCGCCGCGCCCGCAACGTGGAGCGCCAGCGCGCTGATCGCGCCGGCCAGCAGCGAAACCCGTAACCAGTGTAATGCTTCCATGATCGCCGGCCTGTACTACGGCGCGACGCATAGGGTCAATGACTATAA
>CAZTDK010000148.1:0-10610 GCA_964611965.1 uncultured Binatia bacterium (SeqCode)
TCGCTGGAGGAACGCCGGCGCATCGAACTTGAGGAATGCCAGGTTCACCTTTTCATTTTCGAACTGGTACCGTTCGCGCGTATCGGCTTCGCTGACGTGCACCCCCGAGGTAATCACGTCTTGCAGCTTGTTGACCAGCAGCTGCTCGCGTTGCGAGTCTTCGAACTCGCCCGGGGTCAGGTTGTTGGCACGCAGGATGCGGATGTAGAAGTCCTTGTTGAAGTGACCGTCTTGTTGGAACGACGGTATCGCGGCAACCGCGTCACGCACCTCGATTTCGCTGACCCGGAGGCCGAGGCGTTGCGCCTCTTGTTTCATCAGACTGGTGCGGACGAGCTGGTCGACGGCCTTGCCCTTGAGATCGAGCGACTTGACGATCTCAGGCTTGAAATTCTCTTTGTAGACGTCCTGATAAATGCGGCGCAGATTGCCGTAGGCGCGGTTGAAGTCCACGGGATCGATGGTGTCGTCATTGACCCGCGCAACGACGACGGCTTTCTCGCCGCCGCCGACAAACCCGCCGCCCATGCCCCAGAAGATGAACACCACGACAATGGCCACGAAGATAAACTTCACCCACGATGCATCTGCATTTCGACGAATGAATTTCAGCACAGAGATTGTCCTCGGCCGGGCACGATAGACAACCACCCCCGCAAAATCAACGAGAGCGCGGCCTTGAAATCCGCGCACCGCGGGCCTGCAACGCTGCTCGCGCTCTCCGGAGCATTGACTCGATCGTGCGTTTCCTCAATGGATCATGGATTCGTCGGGAGGGCTGCATGAAACGTCGCCGCTTGGGTCGCACCGGTCTGGTTGTGTCGGAGATCTGCCTCGGCACCATGACGTTTGGAAACCAAGCCGACGAGCACACCAGCCACGCCATCCTCGACCGCGCCTATGCGGCTGGCGTGGACTTCCTCGACATCGCCGAGGTGTACCCGGTGCCACCCGACCCCAAGTATGCCGGGCGCAGCGAGGAGATCGTCGGCAGCTGGATGGCCGGCAAACCGCGCGACGCCCTGTTCATCGCCACCAAGGTCGCGGGACCCGGCGGCGGCTGGTTTCTCTCGCCGGTCCGCGAAAACAAGGGGTCGCTCGATCGTCACCACGTCATGCGGGCCGTCGAGGCCAGCTTGCGCCGGCTGCGCACGGACTACATCGACCTGTATCAAACCCATTGGCCCGATCGCGGTGTGCCCATCGATGAGACGCTCGAAGCGCTGACCCGCCTCATCGAAGAGGGCAAGATTCGCTACGCCGGTTGCAGCAACGAGACGACGTACGGATTGACCAAGAGCCTGTGGGTCAGCGACACGCGCGGGCTGGCGCGCTACGAAACGATTCAGAACAACTTCAGCCTGCTGAACCGTCGCTTCGAAGATGAGTTGGCCGAGGTCTGCCGGCGCGAGCAGGTCAGCCTGTTGCCGTACAGCCCGATTGCCGGTGGCGTGCTCAGCGGCAAGTACCTCAACGGCGCGCGCCCGGCCGGCGCGCGCTTCACGCTCTACAACGAAGGCAACCCACGCTCGCAGGCGATGTTCCAGCGTTTCGTCAACCCGCGTACCCTCGAGACCACGAGCCGCTGCATCGCCATCGCGCAGGCGGCCGGCCTGCCGGTCGCGACGCTGGCCACGGCATGGACGCTGACACACGACTTCGTTGGCGCGACGATCATCGGCGCCACCACGCCGGAGCAGCTGACCGACACCCTGGCGGCGGCCGATGCCACGCTGCCCAGCGACGTCCTCAAGGCCTGCCATCGCGTGACCAGGGAAATCCTGTATCCCATGGGGTGATTCATGCAACGTCGAGAGCCAACACGATGACCGGTCCGATCCAGCCACAGCTTGTCGTTGCCGCGCTGGTGGTCCTTAGCTGCGGCCCCGCTTTCGCCGCGCATGCGAAGAGGCCACCTGCCGATCACAAGGCGGTTCCGGCTGTCGCCGAGGCAGAGCCTGCCGTCTTGAAGAAGATCATGGCGGCCCACTGGCAGCTGGCGGGTGCCCTCCCAGGGCTGCCGCAATTGCAGGTCGTGCACAACGAAGCGCTCGAGTTCCAGGATTTCGTCCAGTACGCCTTTGACGGAGGCGCGCTGCGGCTCTGCGTCAGTCCCGGACCGAGGCAGAACGACATCTTCGCGCTCCTGGTGGATACCCGGGTGCCGCGCTACGCCAGCTTCTCGAAACTGGCATCGACCGAGCGCTACACCACGTATCGCCAGGGGGCCTACGTTGCCGTGCTGCCGCTGCGACCCGTCAGCCAGAAGGTGTTTGAGAGCCTGCGCGCCAAGCAGTGGACCGCGGACGAGCTCGGACAGCTGCTGGGCGTTCCCAGTTACCGCTGGCACGTGCACGGCGCCGGTCATCTCGGCCTCACATATATTCCGCAAGGCCTGTCGTTCATCGGCGAGCCGGCGGCGCCGGTGGCGTATCAGCTCCACGCGGCCGATGTTGAGGAGGAATGGGGGGAGCAACAGAATCTCGATTTGAGCTTGCCACCCCTCCGATCACTCTCCGAACTCAAGTACCTGAAGCTCCAAACCGATGTGCGTGAGGGCTTCGCCAAGGATCTCTTGAGCCAACGCGAACGCATCGACCAGGCGCTCGCGCACGGCAAGCGCTCGCCCGACGGACGGTTCGTCGTGGGTCATGCAAACCTCGCCGGTGGAATGGACAACGCGGAAGAGCTCGTGCTCCGCGAGGGCACCAAGCCGGAGCAACGCATCCGTGCACCCCACTTCATCAATGACAAGGGCTATCTCTGGCTCAACCCTCGGACCGTCATTTTTCAAGTGAACGTCGGCGACCTGGAATTCTACGCCCTCGATGCGCCGACCGGCACGATGAAGCAGGTGGCCAAAGCGCCCAACGACAGCCCGCGCCCCGTCGCGGAGCTCGGGGTCTCCGGACCGCAACGGTTTTGGTACAAGACGGCCGACGGCGGGACCCACGAGGTGACCGTCGAGACTCCCAAGCCGCACACCACGCATTGACACGGTAGGGAGGGCCGTGACGGCCTCGATGCCGTTCACGCTCATTGCGTGCTCCCGACGGGCCAGCCAGGCCTCAGTCTTGGTGGCGCGGAACAGAGCAAGCCCGGCGAATCAATTCGCGGCAACGAACCGCACCAAGTCACCTTGCGGCAACTCTCCCCACTCCAGAGGCAAAATTGACTGATGGAGGGGCGGGGAGCCCACGGAGGTGGGCTTGGTGCATTTCGTTGCCGCGGCTTGAGCCGCCGGGGCTGAACAGACGGACGCCACCAAGACTGAGGCCTTACCCCGAAATCGATACAGCCGCTGGCTCGACGCGATAGAAGACGTGCAGCTCTTCGATTCGCAGCTCATAGTCCGCCGCGGCGGGGGTGTGTGGAGTCGGAATTTGTTGCGGTCTCCACGCCTGGGTCGTTCTCAACCAGATGTCGTCGGATTCCGTCTGTGATCATCCTTTGCTCCCTGACCGATAGCCACCGGAGCTGCGCGAGTGCTTGCGGTGAAGATGACCCCGCGACTCATTATCGCTCGCCCGTTGTAGCGCTAATCGGCACTACAATCTATCCGGGTGAAGATGACGTCGGGATGACTACGCAACGCCACTGTCTTCGGCTAACCACTTCACCCATGACCCGCGTCGTCGCACTGGTCGGCCCCACCGGCTCCGGGAAGACCGCGCTGAGCCTTGAGCTGGCCACGCGCTGGAACGCCGAGATCGTCAACGCCGACTCGCGCCAGATCTACCGTCGCCTCGACATCGGCAGCGCCAAGCCGACGGCGGCACAGCGGGCGCTGGTGCCGCATCATGTGCTGGACGTCGCCGAGCCCGACGACTCGTTCGACTGCGCGCGCTACCGCCAGCTCGCCTTGGATGCGATTGCCGACATCACGCGGCGCGGCAAGCGTGTGCTGCTCGTCGGCGGCACCGGCTTGTACATCAAGGTCTTGCTGCGCGGCGTGTTCGCCGGGCCGGCCCGCGATCCGCTGCTGCGCGCGCGGCTCGAACAGCAGGAAGCGGCCGCTCCCGGCAGCTTGCACCGGCAGCTCGCCGCCGTCGATCCGACGAGCGCGGCGCGCCTGCATCCCCACGATCGCGTTCGTCTCGTCCGCGCCCTCGAGGTGTGGGAGCTCACCGGCGCACCGCTCAGCGCGTGGCACGCGGCACACGCGTTTGCGGAGGCGCCGTTCGAGACGTTGCTGCTCGGGGTATCGTTGCCGCGTGCCGAGCTCTACGCCCGCATCACCACACGCTGCGCCGCGATGGTGCGCGGCGGCCTGATCGAGGAAGTGCAGGCGCTCTATGCCGCGGGCTTCGACCCGCAGTTGCCGGCGTTGCGCAGCCTGGGCTATCGCGAGATCGGCGAGTGCGTGCGCGGCCGCTGCGACCTGCCGGCGGCGCTGGCACGCATGACGCAGGCGACGCGCCGCTTCGCGAAGCGCCAGCTGACCTGGTTCCGCGGCGATCAACAGGTGGTGTGGTGTGCACCGGAGACGGAGGTGTTGCACGCCGCGATCGCACCGTTCTGGTGCTAAGCGGTTCGCGGTTATGCGGTTGGCGGTGAGGAGCTGATCCCTCTTCCTAACCGCGCAACCGCTCAACCGCCTAACCGCTGTGTTGGTTGTTCCCGTCGTTGCAATTCCGTCGAACTTGGGTTACAGAGCAACGTCTCTACCGAATCCATGAAGACGCCTGTTCTGAGCTGCATCCGCGTGTGCCGGTTCGTCCGTTCGCGATGCGCGGTACCGCCGTCTTCGGGGGAACCCCTTGCCACGCGCCACCTCGCAAACCTCAATTGATGCGCTCCGGCTACACATCGACCGTCTTGACGAGAAGCTGCTGGCGCTGCTGAATCAGCGGGCGCGCCTGGCCATGCGTATCGGCGAGCGCAAGCGTCACACGCAATCCGCCGTCTTCATTCCCGACCGCGAGAAGCGCATCTTTGAGCGTCTCGCGGCGGTGAACAGCGGTCCGCTGGACAGCGAGCGCATCCGGCCCATCTTTCGCGAGGTCATCGCCGCCTGCCTCTCCCTCGAGCAGCAACTGCGCATCGCTTGCCTCGGGCCGTTGGGGACCTTCTCGCACCAGGCGGTGCGCGAGCAGTTCGGCACGCGCGCCGAGCCAGTACCCGTCGACTCCCTGGCTGCCGTCTTCGACGAGGTCGAGCACCAGCGCGCCGACTACGGCGTCGTCCCGGTCGAGAACTCGACTGAAGGCATGGTCGCGGCGACCCTCGACCGCTTCGTCAGCTCGCCGCTGACCATCAAGGCCGAGATCCAGCTGCGCATCGAGCAGTGCCTGCTATCGCGCAACCTGCGGCGTGATCGCATTCAGCGGGTCGTGTCACATCCGCAGTCGTTCGGACAATGCCGGCAGTGGCTCGCGCAACATCTGCCTGGTGTGCCGTTGGTCGAGGTGGCCAGCAATGCGCACGCCGCCGAGCTGGCGCAGCGCGACGCGCGCGTCGCCGCCATCGCCGGCCGCGTCGCCGCCGAACGCTACCGGTTGAAGGTCCTCGCGGCGGGCATTCAGGATCTCGCGAGCAACTATACACGTTTCCTGGTGCTCAGCCGTGACGGCACCGCACGGCCGAGCGGCGACGACAAGACGTCCGTGCTGCTCTCGGTGCCGCACGAGGCGGGGGCCTTGCACCGCGTGCTCAAGCCGTTCGCCGACAACCGTGTCAGCATCAGCACCATCGAGTCGCGGCCGCTCAAGGGGCGGGCGTGGGAGTACGTCTTCTTCCTCGACCTGGTCGGCCACGTGCACGAGCCGCGCGTGGCGCGGGCACTCGAAGCCGTGCGCCGCCGCTGCGTGTTTTTGAAGGTGCTCGGCTCTTACCCCGCGGCGCTGCGCCCGGCGTGAACGAACGATGAGTATCGACATCAAAACGCTGGTGCCGGAGTGGATTCGCGGGCTCGCCCCGTATCCGCCCGGAAAGCCGATCGAGGAGTTGGAGCGCGAGTACGGGATCTTCGGTTCGATCAAGCTGGCGTCAAATGAGAATCCGCTGGGCCCGTCGCCGAAAGCCCTTGCGGCGATTGCCGCGGCGCTCACCGACTTGCATCGCTATCCCGACGGCAACTGTTTCTATCTGAAGCTCGCGGTCGCCAAGAAATATGGCCTGTCGCCGGACGCCTTGATTTTCGGCAACGGTTCGAACGAAATCATCGAGCTGGCGGTGCGTACGTTCATGCGGCCGGGCGACGAGGCGGTGATGGCCGACCACGCCTTCGCCATCTATCGCCTGGTCGTGCAGGCCGCCGGCGGCACCAGCCGGATCGTGCCGATGCGCAACTTCACGCACGATCTCGACGCGCTGGCCGAGGCGATCACCCCGGCGACGCGCATGGTGTTCCTGGCCAATCCCAACAACCCGACGGGCACGATCTTCTTCCGCCGCGAATGGGAAGCCTTCCTGCGCGACGTGCCGAAAGAGGTGCTGGTGGTGATGGACGAGGCGTACTGCGAGTTCGTCGAGGACCCGGAGTACCCCGACTCGCTGGCCGCACATGGCAGCGGCCGCTTGCTGATTACACTGCGCACGTTCTCGAAGATCTATGGATTGGCCGGCCTGCGCATCGGCTTCGGTGTGGCGCATCCCGAGTTGATTGAGGTCATGAATCGCGTGCGCCAGCCGTTCAACGTGTCGAGCCTGGCGCAGGTGGCGGCGCTGGCGGCCCTCGACGATCACGAGCACGTGGCCCGCACGCGGCTCTGCAACCGTGAAGGCATGGCGTATCTGCGTCGGGAATGCGAGCGCCTCGGCGTCGAGGTGGTGCCCAGCTGGGCGAACTTTCTGTTGATCCGCGTCGGCAACGGCGCCCGGGTGTACGAGATGCTGCTGCGGGACGGGGTCATCGTGCGGCCGATGAATGTCTACGGCTTCGCCGATCACGTCCGGATCACCGTCGGCACCGCCGAGGAGAACGCCCGCTGCGTCGCCGCCCTCGAGCGCGCCCTGCGCGGAGGAGGTGCGAGTGCCGCGGCTTTTTGAGCGCGTCACCATCGCCGGCGTCGGCCTGATCGGCGGCTCGCTGGCGCTCGCGGCGCGCGCCGCCGGCTTGATCGGCGAGGTCGTCGGCCTCGGCCGCAGCGCCGCCAACCTCGACACCGCGCGGCGCCGCGGCATCATCGATCGCTACACCCACGATCCGTGTGCGGCCGCCCAGGATGCCGATTTGCTGCTGCTGGCCGTCCCGGTGCGCAGCATCGCGGCGGTCGCCCGCGCCTGCGCTCCCGGGTTGCGCCCGGGCGCCGTGGTCAGCGACGTCGGCAGCGTCAAGCAGTCGGTCATGCGCGACGTCGCCGCGGCGCTGCCGGCGGGGGTGAGCTTCGTGGGCGCGCATCCGATCGCCGGCACCGAAGACTCGGGCGCCGCGGCCGCAGATGCCGAGCTGTTCCGCGGCCGGCGCTGCATCGTTACGCCGGCGGCGCACGCCGACGCCGAGGCGGTCGCCAAGATCCGCGCGCTCTGGGAAGGGGTTGGGATGCGCGTCGACGAGATGGATGCGGCGCGTCACGATGAGGTCCTCGCCTGGGTGAGTCACCTGCCGCACGCCCTCGCCTTCAGCGCCGTGAACGCGGTGCTCGACGTGGATGCGCTGATGCAGGAGAGCGCCGGTCCCAGCTTCGGGGATCTGACGCGCGTCGCCGCCAGCGCTCCCGACACGTGGTGCGACATCTTTCTCGCCAACGCGGCGCAGGTCGACCAGGCGGTGGCGCGCTTCGTGACGACGCTCGAGGCGCTGCGCGCGGCGATTGCGGCACGCGATGAAGCGCGGCTGCGCACGCTCCTCGAGCGCGCGAGCGGCGCGCGACGCGAATGGAGCGCCGGTCACGCGTGAGTGACGCCGTGCACATGGTGCAGCCACTGACGCGCCCGCCCGACTGCACGCTGCGCGTCCCCGGCTCCAAGAGCATCACCAATCGCGCCCTGTTGCTTGCCGCCCTGGCCGACGGCGAATCGACCCTCGACGGCGTGCTGTGGAGCGACGACACACGCTACATGGTCGACGCCCTGCGCAGGCTCGGGATCGACGTGCAGGGAAACGATTCGCGCCCGCGCCTGGTCGTGCGCGGCTGCGGTGGGGTCTGGCCCGTGTCCAGCGCGGAGCTTTTCGTGGGCAATGCCGGGACGGCAATGCGCTTTCTGGTCGCGGCGCTGTGCCTCGGCCACGGCCGCTTCCGCATCGACGGCAGCGCGCGCATGCGCCAACGGCCGGTGCAGGATCTCCTCGACGCGCTGGCGCCGCTCGGCGCGCGCTGCAGCGCCCACGGTGGCTGCCCTCCGGTGACGATCGAGGCCGATGGTTTGCGCGGCGGTCGCACCCGCGTCGCTGGTGACATCAGCAGCCAGTTTCTGTCTGCCCTGCTCATTGCAGCTCCCTATGCGCAACAGGACGTGGAGATCGAGGTGGTGGGAGATTTGATCGGCGAGCCGTACGTGCAGATGACCGATGCGATGATGCGCGCGTTTGGCGTTGGCGTGTCGGCCGAGCCGAATTACCGCCGCGTGCGCGTTCCCCATGGGCAGCACTATCAGTCCCGGCCGTACACCGTCGAGGCAGACGCCGCCAGCGCGCACTACTTCCTCGCGGCCGCTGCACTGACCGGCGGCACCGTGCGCGTCGAGGGCATCGGCTCCAACTCCATTCAGCAAGAGCACCGAGGTTTTGCTGACCTCCTGCGGCAGATGGGCGCCCATGTTGACGACCACGATGCAGTAACGATCACCGTGCGGGGAACCGGTTCGCTACACGGCCTCACGGTCGACATGAATCGGATCTCCGACACGGCGCCGACCCTCGCCGTCCTCGGAGCGTTTGCCGACTCTCCGGTACGCATCAGCAACGTGGCGCATATTCGTCACCAGGAATGCGACCGCATCACGGCCGTGACCACCGAGCTGCGGCGTTTGGGGGGCCGCGTGCAAGAGTTGCCCGACGGCTGGTTGATCGAGCCCGGCGAGTTGCACGGCGGCGCGGTCGAGACGTACGACGATCACCGCATCGCCATGGCATTTTCCCTCATCGGGTTGAAGATCCCCGGCGTCGTCATCCGCAACCCGGGCTGCGTGGGGAAAACCTTCCCCGACTTCTTCACCCGTCTCGACGAATTGCGCGCGTGTCCAATCGTCGTGGCCATCGATGGCCCGGCCGGCGCGGGGAAAAGCACGGTGAGCCAACGTCTGGCGGCGGCGCTCGGTTACCGCTACATAGACACCGGCGCCATGTATCGAGTGATTGGCGTCCTGGCGGCCGAGCGCGGCATTGACGTTGCCGACAGCGCGGGGCTCGCTGCAGTTTGTGACGATACGCAAATGGAATTCATCGAACGAGACGGCCGGGTCCGCACGCTTGCCGACGGGCGCGACGTGACGGACGCCATCCGCACGCCGACGGCGGCGCAGCACGCGTCGAAGGTCTCGGCGGTGCCGATCGTGCGCGAACGCCTGGTGGCGCGGCAACGCGCCATGGGCGGCGCTGGCGGCGTGGTGATGGAGGGGCGCGACATCGGCACGGTGGTGTTCCCGCAGGCGCCGTTGAAAGTCTTTCTCGACGCCTCGGCGCGCGAGCGCGCGCGCCGGCGCGCCGAGGAGTTGTACACCAGCGCGACGGCGGCGGACATCGAGCGCATGGCGCAGGACATTGGCGAGCGCGACACCCGCGACCGCGGCCGTGCGCACTCGCCATTGCACCCGGCCGCCGATGCGGTGGTGATCGATACCACGGACAAAACGATTGACGACGTCGTTGCGATGCTGCAAGCACTGGCCAGAAGCCGCGCCGCAGCGCTTGCAAGGCGCAGCTAGTGGCGATATGAGAAATGCCAGCACATCACATCCCTAGGGGGTACACTCCACATGGATCAGTTACGGAACGCAGCCGCAATGGGCGGTGAAGAGGATTTTGGCGCGCTCTTCGAACAGAGCATGAAAGCCGTCCGCCCCGGTGAAGTCGTCCGCGGCCGCGTTGTCCAGGTTTCGCGGGACTTTGTCACCGTCGACATCGGGTTCAAATCGGAAGGGCAGATTCCCATTCAGGAGTTTCTCGACCGTTCGGGCAACGTCGAAGTGCAAGCCGGCGACGACATCGACGTCTACTTCGACGGCACCGACAGCGAGCACGGTGGCATCCAGCTCTCACGCGCCAAGGCGGAACAGTTCAAGGTGTGGCGGGACGTCGAAGACGCATTCGAAAAAGGTGGAGTGGTCGACGGCTTGGTCACCGGGAAGGTCAAGGGCGGACTCAAGGTCGATGTTGGCGTACCGGCTTTTCTGCCGGGCTCGCACGCCGATCTGCGTCCCGCCCGTAACCTGGATCGCTACATCGGCCAGCACTACCAGTTCGCCGTGCTGAAGTTCAATCGCGCACGCGGCAACGTGGTGGTGTCGCGCCGCGCGGTACTCGAACGCGAACGCGAGCAGTTGAAGGAAGAGACCATGAAGGTGCTCGAAGAGGGCGTGATCCTCGAGGGCATCGTGAAGAACACCACGGACTACGGCGCCTTCGTCGACCTCGGTGGACTCGACGGCTTGCTGCATGTCACCGACATGTCGTGGGGACGCGTCAACAAAGCGTCCGATGTCGTTCAGGTCGGTGAGCGCGTCAAGGT
>CAZTDK010000149.1:0-9120 GCA_964611965.1 uncultured Binatia bacterium (SeqCode)
CGGATAGGACTGGCTCCCGTCGATCACGACGTTGACGTACGTGCCGCGGTTCTCGATGTACGACACATTGTACTTCCAGCCGTACGGCAAGCCGAAGCGCTGCGCGTTCGAATCGATATCCGATGTCGCGTCGGCCGAGCTGTAGCTCAAGCCGATCGACAGACCGGAATCGTCGGAGATGCCGGTCAGCTCCACGAGGTTGACGTCGAGGGTCAATTCGAGGGTGCGTCCGTTGACCGAGAGGTGCGCGTCGTGGCCAAAGTTACTGCCTTGTGAGCCGTTGCTCGAGCCGGCGCTGTCGCCGGCGCTCTGGCGCGGTTTGGCTGGTGGCGCCGCTGGCGGCTTGGCGGCACTCTTGGCACGCGCCGCCGGGGCTTGGGGATCCGGCGCGAGTGGGAGCTTGCCCGTGCCGCTGCTGCCCGTCGGCGCAGCCGCAGCGATCGATGCGGCGAAGATGGCAACGATTGCAGCGGTCACGAGTGATTGAAACCGAACGTGGCGACTCGGTGCGCTTCGCCGACTAAACTCATCCCCCAACCCGTTTCTCTTGGAAGGACAAGGGGGCCTCCCGGTTTCCCCCTCTCTTTCCACGGACTGTCGATTTTCTGCGGTTCGGACATCTCGCGTGTAGGGGCAGTTCGGGAACTGCCCGAAAGGACGCGTCGGATCGGCAGCGCCGTGTGGGGCGATTCCCGAATCGCCCCCACATTCCAAGAAAATCGACAATCCCTCCAAGAGACGAGTCCAGGGGCTGCGCTCGCCCCGCCGCGAACGTTGCGACCAGTTCGGATGTGTAAGCCTCTCGTACATTGAGATGTCTCCTCCGTCTCAGTCCAGGAGTCCGAGCCGTTGGCGGATCCGCGCCGCATAGGAAGCACTCGTGCTACCGCGCGCATTCGTCATCGGCTCCGGGCGCTCGCCGGCGACCTTGGTGCGGACATAGGCACTCTGGCTCGCCCCGCGGTCGGTGGCGCGCAGGGCTTTGAGGTTGGATTCCGTGCCTTCGATGAACCCGGCGATACGGTAGCTACGATCGCTGAAGTCGAGGTCGAAGATCTGCGCCGGCGTCTGTTGGATGTTCTCGATCGCCGTCAGGTTGGGATCGTAGGGTTTGCTGAACTCCGCAGTGAAATAGTCGTTGCGGCCCGAGATGCGGACGCGTTCCTTGGAGATCGAAACCAGATATTGATCCTGCGGGCCGTGCACCTGTTGCCACGCCTCCTCAATGGGCCCCGTCGGCTCCTTGGGGAACATCGTGAAGGCAATGGAATCGACCTCGGGGTCGCCGGAGGTGTGCTCGAAGAAGTGCTTGACGGCGCCGTTGACGGTATCAGCCGACAAGTTGTGTTGCTGGAAATGATACTTCTCGTCCGCGTAGCGCGCCTCGGCTTCGAAGTTGGCGGCGTACTCGAGCGACTGGCCGAACCCCGCCCAGTTGAACGGCTTCCGCGCACCGTTGTCGCCCGCGCCAATCGCTTGCGCCACCCCAATGACCGCACCAAGGCCGGCCTTGGAGCGAAACGACAGCCCCAGCCCCTGACCGGCGACCTCGGAAACTATCGTGGCCGCGAGAAAGAAGTCCGTGCCGTGCGAGTCGTGCTGGATGGAGTGCCAGAACCCACCCGGGTTGGCGAGGATCGACAGCGCGGAGAGCTCCGTGCCCAGGAACAAAGGGAAGACGTACCCGCCGGCGCCCGACGTCAGTGGCTTCAGAGCCTTCTCCAGTGGACGACCAAAGTCCCTTGTATACCGGCTCGCCAGCCCGCTCGGGTCGGTATTCATGATCGGATTGCCGTTGGCGTAGGCGTAGCGGCGCACCTTGTCGTCCGGATCGCGAGAGACGAAGGTCTGCAGATCCGGGGCGTACCAGCGGGCGCGCAGGTAGTAGCCGCCCCAGGTCGGATCGCGCAGCTCACCGGCGTACTGGAAGGGATTCTGCGTCAGGTCGTAGGACGTAGTCGGCGGCGGCGGATCCACCGTCACGCCGTACGGGTCATAGTTGATTGTTGTGAATGCTTGCGCCGCCGCATCGTATTGACCCGCAACGTCCTTGCGCGGCTGGACACGTACCTGCTCGGTCCCGTCGCTGAGGTACGTGGCTTGATCGAGGCAGCTCGACCAGGTGCCCGTCGACTGTTGGTAGAGGTTGGTGGCGACCTGATTCTGCGCGGTATCGTAGTAGAACTGCAGCGTGTCGTTCGAGGTAAGCGTCGCCGCCGCCATGCGACTGGCGGCGTAGTACGCGTAGCTGACTCCCGGAACACCGGCGACGGTCGCGGCGCTCAGCCGGTTGCGCTGGTCGAACTGCAACTGCGTGGCGTACGGACCACCGGGGCTGGCTCCATAGCCAAGCAGGTTGCCGTTGGCGGCGGACACCGTGCCCGTCGTTGGGTCACCGGTGTTGGGCTGGAAATTGTCCCAGGTAAGGTACACGGTGGTCGCCGGACCACCGTCGATCTGCGTCGTCACTGCGGTCAGCGCCCCATCGGCATTGCGCGTGTAGGTTGTCGTCTTGACCGTTGTCGCTTGCGCAAGAGCAATCGCCGCCGGCAGGGCGATGACTACGGCACAGGAGTGGAACAGTTGGGTCAGCATCGGATCACGTGGATCGCCTGTGGGCTACGCTCGCTCACACCCCGTGGGCGGCTCCGACGACCGGTCGTGGTCGGTGTAACGCGCGAGAAACGCGAACAGCTCGGCGAGCGAGCCGAAGTGGGCGGCGTCGCCTGAGACGACGTGCTCGATGCGGCCGACCGGTTGTTGCGCCGGCAGGTTGGAGGCACTGTCCAGATGAATGACAAAGGCGCGTTGCGGCGAAAGCATAACGGGTGTCTCCTTCGAGTTACTCCGTAGAATTACCTCGCCGTGACTCGCATAGTCTCCGCAGAACCTCACAATTTCGTCACGAGTACGCTGACAGCCTGCGGGTTGATCCTCCGACCTCATTCGGATTCGCATGGACTCTGCGACGTGGCGAGCAAGTCAGGGACCGGGCCGAGGGAGCCGCAATTTTCGGGGGAGATCAGCGACGGCGCCAGACCAGTGACACCCGGTGGACGACTCTGTACGACGCGTCATTGCCGCTGTACGGAGCGCCGTAAGGACACAGAAGGCAGCGGCGCGTATGCCGGATGGCCTCCGGGGGGCGCGTGAGCACCTCACAAGACGCGCTCATCATCCGATTGATCTGGCGGCGCGTTTCGGGTTTATGTGCCCTTCATTTCCGCGTAGACGAAAGGCGGTGGACCGGCCACTTTAGGCCTCATCGGCAACGGTGCCGTATCGAAGGTTGCGCGTGAGCATCTCGTGAACGCTCCGGTTCCATATACGCGGGCGACGGGCTCCCGTCAGGGCGTTCGCTTCTCGCCGTTTTGCCTCGATTTTGACCGCGGCATCCTCTGGCGCGGTACCGAACCTGTCGCGTTGCGACCAAAAGCATGGGCGCTGCTGTGTTACCTCGTCGAAAACCACGGCCGTCTGGCCACCAAGGCCGAGCTGCTCGACGCCATCTGGCCGGCGGCGACGGTGAATGAAGCCGCGCTCGCCAACTGTATCTCCGAGCTGCGCGCCGCGTTGGGCGACGATCGTCGCGATCCACACTACATCGAGATCGCGCATCGGCGCGGCTACCGTTGGATCGCCACGATCGAGAGCAGCCCGAATGGACATGCCGAGCCATCGGCAATGCCGCTGCACCCGCACGTTCCCCCACCTCCGGCAGTCACCGTGGGGCGCGACGAGGAGCTCGAGCAGCTGCGCGGGGCGCTGACGCGTGCGCTCGCCGCTCAGCGCCAGCTGGTCTTTATCACCGGTGAGGCGGGGATCGGTAAGAGCACGCTGCTCGATCGCTTCCTCGCCAGTGGCGCGGTCCGCGCGGAACTGCCACTCGTCGGCCGCGGCCAGTGCGTCGAACAGCAAACCGCGGGCGAACCGTGTCTGCCATTGCTCGAGGCCGTGGCGGAGCTGTGTCGGCAGGCCGGCAGTCGGGTCGTGGACGTCTTGCGCCAACATGCCCCGATGTGGCTGGCGCAATTGCCGGCCTTCCTCAGCAGCGCCGAGCGCCGGTCGATCCACAGCGAGATCGGCGGCGCCGCGCGCGAACGCATGTTGCGCGAGCTCGGCGATGCGATCGATATCCTCGCCCTTGCAACGCCGCTCGTCCTCGCACTCGAAGACCTCCATTGGGCCGACCGCGGTACCGTCGACATGCTCTCGTACCTTGCACGCCGGCGCGCCCCGGCGCGCCTCCTCGTGGTCGGCACCTATCGTCCGGTGAACGTGCTGGTGAGCAACCACCCACTCAAGCGTGTCAAGCGCGACCTGCAAGCCCGACAGCTCGCGGACGAGATCGCGCTCAGCTTCCTGACCGAGGCGGCCGTGGAACAGCTCCTGAGGGCGCGCTTCCCGGACAACGACCTTCCTGCGGAGCTGGCGCGCTTCATTCATCAACAAACGGACGGCAACCCGCTGTTCATGGTCGCGCTGATGGATTTCCTCGTCGGCCGTGACTGGATCGCATACGACGGACGGTGGCGACTCACCGTGCCGCTGGCCCAGATTCACGTCGGGATCCCAGACAGCCTGAAGCACATGATCGAGCGGCAGATCGACGAGTGCCCACCGGGGAGCATCCGTCTGCTCGAGCTGGCCAGCCTGCTCGGCGGCGAGTTTGCCTCGCAGCCGTTGGCGGTGGCCGCGGAGTCCGACCAGGAAAGTGTCGAAGCGCAGTGCGATGTGCTCGCGGAGAAGCAGCAGATCGTGCGCGCGGTGGGCGTCAGCGAGTGGCCGGACGGCACGGTGGGATCGCGCTACGCCTTCGTGCACACCCTCTATCAGAAAGCCCTCTCCGACCGCCTCGCCCCGGCGCGGCGGCGGCGCCTGCACCAACGTATCGCCGAGCGCATCGAAGGCGGTTGGGGTGGACGAACCGAAGAGGTGTGCACCGAGCTCGCGGCGCATTTTGATCGCGGCGGTGACCGCCGGCGTGCCGTGAAGTACTTGCGCGAGTCGGCGGCGCGCGCGCTGCAACGCGGCAGCCTCGGCGACGCTCGGCTGGCAATCGAGAAAGCTCTTGCCCTGGTCGCCGGCGGTGCGGAAACGGCGGACTGCGCCGCGGATACTCTGGCCCTGACCATTGCCCTTGCCGCCTCCATGCAGGCCACACAGGGCTATGCGGATCCCGAGGTTGAGGCGGTGCTGCAGCGCATCCTCGACATGAGCGAGCAGCTGGGCGCGGCACCGCAGCGTTTCGCCGCGTTGATCGGGTTGTGCGCCAACGCTTACTTCCGCGGCCGCCACGCGGAGTGTGCAGCACGGGCGGGCGAGCTGCTCGACATGGACGCCACCCTCGGGCTACCCGGCATGTCGCAGGCGGCGCAATTCTTGGCCGGGCTCAGCCGCCACGCGGAAGGACGATTCGACGAAGCCCGCGACCGTTTGGAAGCCTCGCTGCGTGGCGCGGCGTGGCCGTCCCCTTTCGCGCGGCCCGACTTCAGAGTCAGTGCCGTCACCCTGCTCGGACGGGTGGAAACGCTGCTGGGCTTTCCCGAACGCGGCGCCGATGCCTGCCGGCGCGGCGCCGCGTTGGCGCGCGACATCGGCCCCTACGACATGACGTTCGCCTACTGTCTGGCGGCCACGCACGGCGTGCTGGTCCGACACGCCGGGAACACCCGGCAGGTGATTGAAGACGCCATCGAGCTCATCGAGCAGTACGGATTCGATCGTCTGCGCCACTATGCCGATGCCCATCACGGCTGGGCGATTGCCATGCACACGCACACACCGGAAGGGATCGCCACGATTCGTACCGCACTGACACGGCGCCAGGAGCTCGGCTTCGACGGCGAGACCGCGTGGTTGGCATGCCTCATGGCGATGGCGTGTCTCGATGCCGGCCGCGTTGACGAGGCACGCGACGCGACCGATACAGGCATCGCCTGCGCCACACGCACCGGCGAGCGCTGGATCATGGCGGAACTGTATCGTTTGCGTGGCGAATGCGCTCGCGCCGGGGCAGTGGCACGCGACGCGACGCACTGGTTCGAGCAGGCCATCAAGATGGCGCAGGCGCAAGGCGCCAGGTGGTGGGAGCTGCGCGCGACAACCAGCCTGACACGTCTGCACGCCGGTACACGCCACGCCAGCGCTGCGACTGCGCGCCTGCAGACCATTTGCGACTGGTTCACCGAAGGCACAGACACCGCGGATCTACGCGAGGCACGCGCACTACTTGATTGACGCCGGCGCGCCTCACACCTGAAGCTCGACAATTTCGTGCGCCAGGCTGGTGCCTTCAACCTGCAACTTGGCAACCGCGACGGGCAGCGTGAAACGCCGCGGCCCCGCACTGCCAGGATTCAAGTAGAGGATGCCGTCGCGCACCTCGGCACGCGGGCGGTGCGAGTGGCCGGAGATGACCGCGGCCAGGCCAGCCGCCTTGGGATCCAGATCGAGCTTGGCGAGGTCATGGATGACATAGAGAGAGATGTGGCCAACTTCGACGACCTCCCACGTTGGCAGCGCGCTGGCCCAGGAACCGGTGTCGTTGTTTCCACGCACCGCGACGGTCGGCGCGATGGCGCGCAGTCGCGCGAGAACATCCGGACCGCCGACGTCACCAGCATGAACGATCAGCGCGCAACCACGGAGCGCGGCGGCGGCGGCTTCTCGAAGCAGTCCGTGCGTGTCGGAGATTACGCCGATGCTAATGCCTGCTTGGCGCATGGAGGGCGCGTCCCGCGCGGTCAGCGGTCGTCGACCTTCCGCCCCCAGCGATCGAAGAACGCCACGTCCTCGACCGCCTTGCGCTTGCCAACCCGAAACGGCCGCACCGGGTAGCCGAGCGGAACCAGCGCCGCGATGTGGACGTCCTGTGGAATGCCGACGACGGCTCGCATCTCACTCTCGACGATCGCGTGCACCGTGGTCAACGTCGAGCCCACGCCTAAACCGCGCGCCGCCAGCATGAGGCTCTGTACCGCCGGGAAGATCGACGCGTACGCCGACTGCGGCGCCACGATGTGTCCCGCTGCGTCCACCATCGGGCCGAGTTGCGTGGTGTCGAGACACGCCAAGACCAGCACCGGCACGTCGTGCATGTGTGTCGCGAGCTCGTCGACACGCCGCATCATCGTGGCATAACCGGGACGATGCTTCACGTCGGCGTCGGCATCAGTGCCAACAGTGTACGCCTGCGCCTGCTGCCACGCCGATAGATACAACGCCGCGATCTCGCGCTTCGCCGTCGCGTCGCGAACCACTACGAAGTACCACGGCTGCGCGTTGCGCGCGCTGGGCGCATGCGTGGCGGCCTCCAGGATCGACCACAAGACGCGGTCCGGCACCGGATCGGGCCGGAAGCGCCGCACACTCGTCAGCGTATACAGGGCCTCGAAGAGATCCGCGCCGCTGCCGGCATGTGCGCCCTGCAATGCGCGCCGCACTTCGGGTGAGCCATCACGCCAGTCGGTCATGACGCGTGCTCTTAACCCAGCGTAGCGGAGAGCCGCAACCAAAAGAGAATCACGAAAACGCGACAGAGCGAAAACACGACAAAGAAAAAGGGGACTCCGCTTCCCCTTTCGTGCTTTTGACCTTTCGTGCTTTCGTGATTCTCTTCTAGCGAGGCGTTTGGGAGCACAGGTGTTACGCGCCCTCGCTGTTTAGGGCATGTCGATGACGGCCGAACGCCCGCCTTCGAGATAAGGCGCGTTCGTCGACGCCGAAATCCCACCGCCGGCATTGAACCGGTCGATGACGAGACCGATGACCGGCACGTCGATGGCGCGCACGATCATGTGCACCGTATCGCTGCCGGCAGTGCGGCGCCGCAGCGGCGGGATCGCGTTGAACGCGCGCCGGTCGAAGCACTTGAAGGTGATCCCGGCCGACAAGTGCTGCTCGAACTCGTTGATCACCGCGAACTGCACGCCGGTGGACGAGGCAATCTGGCTCACCAGGTTCTCCGAGCACGGCACCAGAACCAGCTCGCTATCCTGCGACGCAACGCTCGTCTGGCTGGTGAGCGCATTGAAGTGCAAGCGATCCGGACACTGCTCGTAGGTGACGCCGTCGAGTGGAATGTTGCCGGTGAAGCCGCCGGGACTGAGCCGCCGGAACGCGATGGCCGCGTAGCCCAGCGTCTCTCCCGATGTGTCGGAGAGCACGGCACGGCCCTGCAAGGCGTTGTGCGCCGCCGGATCCGAGCTCCCGGTGTTGACCACACACTTCAGCTCACCTTCGCCGCTGAACGGCGGCGCCAACCGCCCGGAGCTGCTCGATGTGCCGCTGCTGACCATCCATTCGATCGGCTGATTGGCGGTGAGTGAGGTGAAGAACCCGATCTCGTTGCATGTGCCGCTGGCAACATAGAAGCATTGGATAGTCACCGTTGCCGCTGTCACATTCATGATCTCGACGCGCGTGTCCTGCGTCGCCGAGGCACGCACCAACGGAAAGATCAGCAGCGCCGAAGGCAGCTTTTGCGCCGGGGGAACACCGGTGACCGCAATGCCCAGCGGGTCGGTTTGCGAAGGGCCCGGCGTCGGGATCGACGTGAACGATGGCGTCGCGGTCGCCGTTGGAGGCGGCGTCGCCGAGTTGGTTGGCGTGCCGGTGAACGTCGGCGTGCTGGTGCGCGTCGGCGTACTGGTGAGCGTCGGCGTACTGGTGAGCGTCGGCGTGCTGGTGAGCGTCGGCGTGCTGGTAGGCGTCGGCGTGCTGGTAGGCGTCGGCGTGCTGGTAAGCGTCGGCGTGCTGGTGCGCGTCGCGGTAAGCGTCGGCGTGCTGGTAAACGTCGGCGTGCTGGTAAGCGTCGTCGTGCTGGTAAGCGTCGGCGTGCTGGTGCGCGTCGCGGTAAGCGTCGGCGTGTTGGTAAACGTCGCGGTATTGGTGAGTGTCGGTGTGCTGGTGAACGTTGGCGTGTTGCTGGCCGTCGGGGTCAAGGTTGGGGTGCGCGTCGCCGTCGGGGTGAACGTCCAGGTACGCGTCGCGGTGAACGTCAGTGTCGGCGTTTGAGTTAGGGTTGGCGTCAAAGTGCGCGTCGGAGTTTCGGTCGGTACCAACGTCGCCGTCGGGGTGAACGTCCAGGTACGCGTCGCGGTGAACGTCAGTGTCGGC
>CAZTDK010000149.1:9220-10574 GCA_964611965.1 uncultured Binatia bacterium (SeqCode)
GTTTGAGTCAGGGTTGGCGTCAAAGTGCGCGTCGGAGTTTCGGTCGGCACCAACGTCGCCGTCGCGGACGGCAGCGGCGTCGCGGTGAATGTGGGTGTGAAGGTAAACGTCAAGGTGGGGGTCGAGGTCCGCGTCGACGTCGGCGTCGGCGTCGGAGAATCGGTCGGTGTCCACGTCGGCGTCGCCGTGTCAGTCTCGGTTGGCGATTGTGTCGGCGCATCCGTCGCGGTCAGCGTCGGGACCTGCGTGGCGCTTGCAGTGAACGATGGCGTCGTGGTGGGTTGCAGCGTCGGCGTCGTTGTGGGTTGCAACGTCGGCGTGGCCGTGGGCCGCGGCGTCTGAGTCTGGCCGGTGAGCGGAAATGGGAATTTGAACGAGAACGGACTGATCGTCGGCGCCGGGAACGTCAGCGCGAACAACAGGATCAGAATGCGGAAGAATTCTGCCATGTTCCTATGGGAAGAAATCTGTCGCCAAGGGGAAGACCACGTTCGCGGAGCGTCCACCTTGTAAGGACGGTTCGTTCCCCGCTGTTCCAATGTTTCCAGCGAAAGGCACCGCGTCGATCACCAGTCCGATCACCGGAACGCTGGTGCCGCGCACGAAGAGGTGCAACATGTCCGTCCCCGCGGTGGAGCGTGTCAGCGCGTCCGCGATGTCGCTGAGGTGACGCTGATCGAAGCACGTGATGCCGATGGACATCGAGACGACCTGTTCGAATTCGTTGGTGGCCAGAAATTGAACGGTGGTCGACGTCGGGGTCTGCAGCAGCAAATCCTCCGTGCACGGCACCAAGATGAGGTCGCTCAGCGCCGGCGGGAGCGCGTTCGGCTGATCCGCAAAAACCTGGAAGTGCAGCTTGTCGGGGCACTGTGCATAGGTGACGCCGTCGAGCGAGATAACGCCGGTGTAGTCACCGTCGCTGAGCCGTTGAAACCCGACGGCATCGTACGACACCGTGGCGCCGCTCGTATCGAATGCGGTCGCCCGCCCTTGGATGGTATTGTGGAACTCCACTTCGGGCCGTGGTGCCACGACCACACACTTCAACTCGCCAGTGCCGGCGAACGGCGGCGCCGCCGAGCCGCTGAAGGTGTCGTTGAGTCCCTCGGTGGCCAGCCAGGACAGCGGCTGGTAGGGTGTCATCGAGACAAAAAAGCCGATCTCGTTGCACAGATTCCGGTTCTTCGACACGAAGAAGCAGTTCACCAGCTGCGGATCACCGCTCAGATTGAGCAGCTCGATGCGGGTCTCCTGGTCGCCACCGGCGTTGATGTATGGGAAGACCAAGTATGCGGACGGCAACCCCTGTGCCGGGGCCACGGCCGACGCGGACGACAGCCCCACTCCCCAG
>CAZTDK010000150.1:0-10570 GCA_964611965.1 uncultured Binatia bacterium (SeqCode)
GCACAGCGCGCGCTGGAGATGGCGGTCGAGTATGCCAAGGTGCGCGAACAGTTCGGCCGGCCCATCGGCTCGTTCCAAGCCGTCAAGCACCTCTGCGCCGAAATGGTCAGCGAGATCGAGCCGGCACGCTCGCTGCTGTGGTACGCCGCCTATGCCTACGACAACGAGACGCGCAACGCGGCGCGGGCCACGTCGATGGCGAAGGCACGCCTCAGCGACGTCTACGCGCGCACCACCAACCGCAGCGTGCAAATCCATGGCGGCATCGGCTTCACCTGGGAGCATGACATCCACCTGTGGTTCAAGCGCGCCAAGTGGAATGAAGCCGCCTTCGGCGACGCGACCTACCATCGCGAACGGCTCGCGCAGTTGGCGGGGTTTTGAGGGCCGCAGGTTCCGGAGCGCCGTTTCCTCACCCCCGCCTGCGCCTCTGCAACACCGTGAAGAAAACGAACGCGCTGGCGAGAAGCCCGGTCCCGGAGAGCACGAGCCAGTAGCCGTGCCACGCGGGTGCAGACGAACCCCCGCTGCGCGCCGCCCGGACAGCCGCAGCCAGTTCCGTCGGCGAGAACGTGACCCCGAAAATGTATTCCGTCAGCCGCATGTCGGGGGCGAGAACGGCGAGGAGATTCGGATGCGCGTACTGGCCGTCGCCGATCTCCATGGTCCGGAAATCGAGACTTCGCAGTGTGCGCTCCAAGGCGCCGGGCTCCGCGGCGCGCAGCGTCAGCCAACTCTCGGGCAGTTGCAGCCCCGTACGAAAGGCACGCAGCGTCTCGCCCGTCTCATGCGGATCAAAGGAGAAGCTGACGACACGATACTCGGACGCTTGCAGGCCCGACTCGTTCAGCGCCGAACGCAGTGCCGTGGTGATTGGCGAACAGGTAAACGGGCAGCGCGTATAAATCGGGCTCACGATCCACGCGCGGACGGTGGTGGGTCCAGCTGGCGCGCCGACCAGCGCGGCGACGTCGCGCCCCCGTTCATCGACGAATCCCGCAAAGGAAACCGTGCCGCCGAGCGTCTTGCTCGGATCGGGTGGCAGCAACGTCTGCGCGTGAGTGATCGACAGCGCGGCGAGCGCCGCGAGCCAGGTGAGCGCGAGGGTGAGGCGGTAGCGCAGGTGAAGGCACTTCATACTCGGCACTCGCGCGTTGGAGTCACGTCTCATTCGAAGCCGTCGGCAGCGACGAGCGGGAGCGGACCATAGAAAAAACGCCGACCGCAGGTCCGGGCCATAGAAGGGACGCCGACCGCAGGTTGCCGACCGCAGGTCTCAGTGATCGGCAGCGATCGGGCTTGAGGGGTAGTATCCAGGCACCGCTTGGGTCGCACCGGTGATGACTTCGAGCAGCAGCGGCACGTACGCCACGATCAGCAGAACGATGGCCACCACGACCCACGGCGTGAAGTTACGCACCGCGCCCACATCTTCATCGTGATACGCTTCCGCCTCGGGGAGCAGCAATCGGGGGCCGCGCTCCTTGCGGCTGAAGAGCGTCGCAAAAAACACGATGAAGAAACACACCATGGCCGCCGCCATGAGCGTGCCGCCGACCGCGCCCAGCCGCGACCACGGCTCCCACGCCGGATGGAACAGCGGCGAATCGGGGTTGGAATACGTGAGTCCGAGGTTCGTCCGCCGCGGCTCGCCGAGCAACCCGGCCACCGAGAGGCCGAATGAGAAGACGAAGATCCCGCTCATCCACAGGTACGGCACCCACACATTGAGCCGCGGCAGCCGCACGCGTTTGCCCGTCAGCTGCGTCAGCAGAAACAGCGTCATGCCGAGAAAGCTCAGAAACACCGGCCCGCCCACGGTAGTGTGGAAGTGCGCCGGAATCCACGACGTATTGTGCACGACGTTGTTCATGGAGACGGAGGCGTTGATGATCCCGGTGATGCCGCCGAAGAAAAACAGCACGAGCCCGGCGAAGAAATACGCGAACAGGTAGCGGTCGGGATCGAGGTACGGCAATGCCCGCCACCAGCCGAAGAGTCCGCGGCCCCCGCGCGCGCGCGCCGCGTACTCCAACGACGCCGCCACGGTGAAGGCGGTCATGAAGCTCGGCACCGCCACCATGAAGGTCAAGGCGCCGTGCAGCCACTTGTACCCGCTGTCAATCCCGGGATCGGCGAACTGGTGGTGCAGACCGACCGGCGCCGAGAGCACGATGAACAGCATGAACGCGATGCGCCCGGCGGCGTCCGAGTAGAGCTTGCCGCCAACCACTGCGGGCAGCATTACGTAAAACATCACGTACGCCGGCAGCAGCCAGAAATACACCAGCGGATGCCCGAAGAACCAGAACAGCGTGCGCGCCAGGACCACGTTCACGGTCGAGGTCCATCCCAGTGACCATGGGATGAGTTGGACGATGACCTCGTACGCCAGCGGCAGCGTTGCCAGGAACCACACGGTGAACGTCGCCAGCATGCCGACTACGGCGAGCGGCGTTTTGCACTTCGGGTACGCCCGGCGCCAGCCGAGATACACGGGAATCCACTGGAAATAGGGAATCCACGAGCCCACCACCAGCAACGCCGCGCCGATATAGAAGAGCGGGCTGGCCTTGAGCGGCGGGTAGAACGTGTACAGCACCGAGGCGCTGCCGCTCAGCATGGCAAACGCCGCCATCAACGTTCCCACGAGCATGAGCACGACAGCCAGCCAGGTCACCGGCGCTGCGAAACCTTGCCGCAAGAAATAGGCGACCACCGCGTAGCCGAACGCCACCTCGAAGAACGTCGTGAATACCAGGGCGTTGATCACGCCGTGCAACGTCAGCCCCTGGTAGTACTGCAAGCCGAGGACGCCGGTGGAGCGAATCAGGCCGGAACGATAGAGCACTTGCATCAGCCCGTGGTAGCTGCCGAGGATGAGCAGCACCGTCGGGACGATCAACAGCACCAGCAACGCGGCGCGATGCGCCGTGTCGAGCGTGAAGTGGTCGGGCGGTGGTGCGGGCTTCGCCGTCATCACTTCAACGTCTCCAGATACTCGACCAGGGCATGCACCTCGGCGCCGGTCAACGCCGGCTCGGGCATGGCCGGCGGGAACCCTTTGACGACTTCTTCGCCGGGCGCGCGAATCGCTTTCTCGAGGTACTGCTCGTTCGCCACTTTCGTGGAGCCGTCCTCCAACTCCACCGTCCGTCCGAAGATCCCCTTCATGGTTGGCCCGACGGCAGTTGAGCCATCGATGCTGTGACAGGCCGGACACCCCTTTTGTTCGAACAGTTGCTGGCCGAGCGCGGCACCGGCTTCCACAGCGGCCGGCGCCGCCGCAGCGGACGTGACGATGAATTTACCCATCATGAAATGGTGGCCCGCACCACAATACTCGTGGCAGATGGCGCTGTACTCACCTTCCGTATCGAGGTGGAAGCGTGCCGCGTTGACCGACCCGGGCACGGCCATGAGGTTCACATTCGTATGCTCGATGTACAAGCCGTGGGTGACGTCGAGCGAGCTTAGATAGAGATCCACCTCCGCACCCGGCGGTAGACGCACCTCGGGCGGATCGAAGGCCCACATCTTGGCCACCATGTGCACCTCGTAATGATGGTTGCCCTTGTCGATGACTTTTCCCTGGGTGAACGGCGCTACGTCGGTGACACAGGTGGGTACGGAAATGCGCAGTTGCGTGGCCGCGTAGACGAGCGCGCCGAAGAACGCGGCCATGAGCGTGGCGGAGCCGATGAGCGTGAGGCGTTCGAGGCGATCCACGGCGTCGTCCTCAGCCGCGCTGGACCATCAGGAAATACATCGCCAACCAGAGGCCCGTGTAGAACACCGCCATGAGGGCGAAGAAGGCGATCGCCCCGCGCGGAAAAAACGTTGAAGGTCGAGAGCTGATGGTCACCTCAACTCCCTTTCATATTCATAGTGGGCACGTAACCGCGGCGCAGAGCTCCATCCGGCGCCGTATCTTGCACAGATCGACGGCGTTTGGAAGCGCGACGGACGCGCGAGCAGAGTAGGGTGGGCACGGCCCACCGTTTTGCGGGCCCACGAGAAAGAATGGTGGGCCATGCCCACCCTACGAGTTCCTTCAGCCGCCTGGTGCGTTGGACCTCCTCGTTTTGGGACGCTAGCGTGTGCGTCGTGCTCATTCGCGATCCGATCCACGGCGACATCTTCCTCAGCCCGGTCGAGGCGCAAGTACTCGACTTGCCCGACATGCAGCGACTGCGCGGCATCAAGCAGCTCGGCACGGCGTCGTTGGTGTATCCCGGCTGCGTGCACACGCGCTTCGATCACTCGCTGGGCGCCAACGCCTGCGCTAAGCGCATGGTCGCGGCGCTGCGCGACATCGGCACGCCCATCGAGCCGGAGATCGAGCAGCTGATCGGCGTGGCGGCGCTGCTGCACGACGTGACGCACGTCCCTTTCGGACACACCCTCGAAGACGAACGCTGCCTGTTTCCGCGCCACGACAAAGGGGCGCGACTGGCGAAGCTGTTCGACGGCGGGCTCGGCGAAGGGCTGGCCAAGCTGGCGCTGAAGGAACCCGTCGCCGCGATGCTCACCGGCGCGGGCGCCGGGCCGCCGCCGTGGGCGCGGCAGATCGTCGCGAGCACGATCGACGCGGACCTGCTCGACTACCTGCGCCGCGACTCGTACTTTGCTGGCCTCGCACAAAACTACGACGATCGCATCTTCCGGTCCTTCGTCATCGCCGATGCGCAGCTGGCCATCAACATGACCAAGCACGGCATGGAGCGTCCCGACGTGCGCTCCGAGACCGTGCAGTTGCTGCGCATGCGCTACTTTCTCACCGAACGCGTCTACTACCATCACACCAAGGTCGCCGCCGGCGCGATGGTGTCAAAGGCGGTTGAGCTCGCACAGGAGCACGGCGCGCTCGGCGAAGATCAGCTGCTGCGCATCAACGACGGCCAGTTGTTCGAGTGCTTGCGTCGCACACCCCACGCCGACGCTCCCGATCCGCACATCGCCGGGCTCGTCGAGCGCCTGGAGGCGCGCGCGCTGCTGAAGCGCGGCTACGTGGTGTCGGCGTTGACAGTGCCCGAAGCCGGGCGGCGCGCATTGGTCGAACGCTTTCACGAGTCGACCCGCAACCGCCACGACGCGGAAGCCTATCTCGCGCAGCAGCTTGGCTGTGCGCCAGCGGAAGTGATTGTGTACTGCCCGGCGCTGACGGTCATGAAGGAGGCCGCGGCCCTGGTGCACACGCCCGCGGGACTGGTGCGGCTCAATGAACCGGAGCGTCTGCCGAACGCCGAAATCGCCGCCCTTGAAGCGCGCTATGCCGCGCTGTGGCGGCTCTACGTGTTCGTACCGGAGGCCTGGGCACGGCGCACCGCGGAGGTTGCCTGCGACATCTTCGGCTACCCGAGCGAGCACCGGGGGAATGAGGCATTCCGCCCCAATCGTCAATCACTCAATCGTCAATGACCCAATTCCCAAGCACTTCTCGCTGTTGCACCTCGCGATGTGTTGGGGCAAAGCTACGACGGTCGTTGGAAAGGAACGTGCGTGCTGGCCTCCGTGCTGATCGGCATGACCTTGGGCATCGTCATCGAGGTGTGTGCACGGCTCCTTAAGCTCTGGGTGTATCGCCAACCACAGACGCCGGCGCTCAACGTCATCGTCGTCGCCGGCCTCATCATGGGGACGATCGCGACGTTCGTGCCGCGCTACGGCATGCTGCCGGTGTTCATCGTCGGGTTCGCGGTGGGGCTTTTTTATGAGACCGCCAACCTGTCAGTGCTCAAATGGTGGGACTTTCCGGATCAGCGGATGGGATTCATCCGCGGCCACGCCGCGATTGTCGTGGTAGCGAGCGTGGGATGGGGGCTCATACCGTTGATCACCGCGCGCGTGCACGCCGTGCTGCCGCGCACTGTACCGTTCGAGATGCCGCACCAATCACAAGGGGAGAAGGCCCAATCACAACTGGAGAAACTCAACGAACGGGAGAAGGCGTTGATCGAGAAACTCGACGCCGTACGGCAACGCCAGGGCGACCTCGAGGCCCGGCTCGAAGACGTGCGTCACCGCAAGCAACTGCTCTTGGAGAAGCAGGCGGTCCGCTCAGTCGAGCGCCCGGCAGCGCGGCGGTCGCCGACGCCGTAGACCTGCTGTCGGCGTCTTTTCTATGGCCCGCTCCCCCCTTCGGGGGCCCTCAGGGCAGGATTGGTTGCTAGGGACTACCAAGTCCGACAGACTACTCCGATGCGATCGATATTTTGGAGACACGGTACCAGCCACCCGACAGTACTGATCCGCGAGGAATGTTGATGAAAGCAATCGTGTTCGACACCCCGGGAGCCGAGGACGTCCTAAAGATCGGCGATGTGCCGTCGCCGCCGATGGGACCCAACGAGATCCGCATTCGCGTGCGCGCCACCGCGGTGAACCGCGCCGACTTGCTGCAGCGGCAAGGGATGTATCCGCCGCCGCCGGGAGCGTCGCCGCTGCTCGGCCTCGAATGCGCCGGTGAGGTTGCCGAGGTGGGCGTAGACGTGCGCGGCTGGCGCGTCGGCGAGCGGGTCATGGCGTTGCTTCCGGGCGGTGGCTACGCCGAGGAAGCCGTCGTACATCATGGCTCCGCGATGCATGTTCCCGATGCCTTGAGCGACGACGAGGCCGGCGCTTTTCCTGAAGTGTTCCTGACGGCGTTTTCCAACCTGTTCATGCTCGGCGAGATCCAGCCCGGCGGTGCCGCCCTGATTCATGGTGGCGGCAGCGGTGTCGGCACGGCGTCGATCCGCCTGCTGTCCGAGGCGGGGATGACGGCCATCGTCACCGCCGGCAGCGACGAAAAATGCCAGCGCTGCCGCGACCTCGGTGCCAGCGTCGCGATCAATTACCGCGCCGGTGAGTTCGCTGCCGCCGTGCGCGCAGCCACCGGCGGGCGCGGTGTCGACGTCGTCCTCGACTCGATCGGTGGCAAGTACTTCGCCGCGAACCTCGAGTGCCTGGCGATCGACGGCAGGCTGGTGATCATCGGTTTGATCGGCGGGGCAAAGGCAGACATCAACCTCGCGGCACTGCTCATGCGCCGGCAGCGGATCATCGGCTCGGCGCTGCGCACCCGTTCGGTGGCCGACAAGGCGGAGATCGTCGCGCGCTTCGTCGAACGCTTCGGCGCCGCCATCGCGGCCGGCCGAGTGAAACCGGTCGTCGACCAAGTGCTGCCGCTGGCGCAGGCGGCAGAGGCGCACCGGATCGTGCAGGCGAGTACCCATTTTGGAAAGGTGGCACTGCGGGTCTAGGGCCTGCGGCCGGCGTGTTTTCTATGGTCCGCTCCCGTTGGTCGCTAGGCGCTGCTAGGTCCGATGGGCTGCTAGGGCCTGCGGCCGGCGTGTTTTCTATGGTCCGCTTCCGTTGGTCGCTAGGGCACTGCCAAGTCCGAGAGGCTGCCAGGACGTGACACCCATGGCCGGACAATGTCATCCCTGTTGGCGTGCCGCACTCTACGCGTTTGTTGCGCTCCTTGCCGTGGGCTGCGGTGAGGGGACACAGAGCACTCCGGCGGCGGCGCCCACCGCTGAGGCGCGCGTGCGTGCCGAGCTCGGCATCCCAGCGGCGGCGTCACGCGTGCTCATCTTGAGTCAGTCCTCGCATCTCGATTGGGATTGGCTGCACACTTTCGAGGACTACTATCAGCGCTCGGTCGACGGCATCTTCAGCGACGCGGTGGAGCTGCTGAGCCAGTATCACGCGGCTCCGCATCATTACTTCTATTCCATTGCGGAAATGGGTTACTTGCAGCGCTTCGTCACGCAGCACCCGGAGCTCCTGCAGCCGCTCAAGGACGCCGGGCAGGACCTGCGCATCGTCGGCGGCGGGATCACTTCACCGGACAATCTCCTGCCGTCGGGCGAGGCGTTCATCCGCGACTATCTCGTGGGCAAGACCTGGGTTGACGCCACGCTCGGCTTGCCGATCCGCCAGGCCTGGCTGCCCGATGACTTCGGTCATGATGCCCAGCTGCCGATTATGCTCGAGGCGATGGGCTTTCAAGGTGTCGGCTTTGCGCGCGTGCCCGGGGTCGATACGACCGTGCGGTACATCGGACACGACCCGCCGCCGCCGCAATCCGCTGCCGCACAGCTTCTGCAAGAGGGCATCGACTTCGTCTGGCAGGCGCGCGACGGCTCGCAGACGCTGGCGCACTGGATGCCGGACTCGTACTGCCAGGGCGATCCCAACGCGTTTTCGGGTCATCCCGTCCAGACGGTTGATGACCTCCGTCAAGTCCTCGCGGTCAACGGCCCGGCGTCACCCACGCCGTATGTGTTCGTTCCCTTCGGCTGCGACTTCACGTCGCCGCGTCCGTATCTGCTCGATCTCGCGGATGCGTGGAATGCGCAAGCGTACGCGGACACCGGTGTGTGGGCTGTCGAAGCGTCGTTCGATCATTACGAGCAGCTCGTCGATGCGCACCGCGACGCGTTGCGCACACGCGCCTTCGATCCGACGCCGTACTACTCCGGCTTCTACGCAATGCGGCCGCTGTTGAAGAGCCTGCACCTGCAGGCCACGAACGCCTTGCTCGGCGCCGAGATCTTCGGCGCCATTGCCGACGGCACGGCGCGCGGTGACGACGCCGCGTGGCTGCAGCAGGTGCGCGCGCGCAGCAGTGCGATCGACGCCGGCTGGGCGACTCTTGTTCCGGGCAACCACCACGACTTCATCACCGGTACCGCCCTCGACCCTGTTTACCTGAACGAGCAGGTGCCGCGCTTGCAGGACGCGTTGGCGCAAGGGGAAGCAGCACGCACCGCGGCGATGAACGAGATCGCCGCCGCCATTACTCCGCAAGCCTCGGCGGAGCGCCCCCTTGTCGTTTTCAATCAACTTGGATTCACGCGTTCCGGATTGTTGGAAGTCAGCGGCGACACTGATGGTCTGCCCGCAGGGACCACCCTGCAGCCATCGGCGGAAGGTGGAACATTGTTCGTGGCACAGGCACCGAGTCTCGGATACGCAACCGGCGACACGGCCGCGCGCGTCGTGCCCGCTGATGAATTCGCGACGGTGAGCCTGTCTCCCGACGGTGCGACTGTCACCTTCGAGAACCAGGCACTGCGCGCCACGATCAGCCGCGACGCCGGCTGGGGTCTGACCTCAGTCATTGATAAACAGAGCGGCGCCGAAACCATCGCCTCCGGCGCGGTGGCCAACGTGTTCGTCGTCTACAAAGACGACGGCGGCTTGTACCGCTTCGGCTACGAGATGGCCGGATGCAGTCTGACCGAAGCAAGCAACGCGACCGAGAGCGCCGGCGATCTGGCCGTCCTCGAGTCGGGTCCGCTGCGCGTGCGCGTCCTGGGCCAGGTGACGCTGGCCGGCAAGATGTTTCAGAAGGAATACCAGCTGGTCGCGGGCGAGCCCTTCTTGCGCATGCGCTCCACCGGAGCGGCGCCCACCTCCACCTCGGTGCTGATGCATTTCCCTTTGGCCGGTCCGATCGACGCGATCACCTTCGGCACGCCGTATCATTGGGATCGCAAGGCGCCGGCGCGCGCCGGCACGCCGACGTTTGAAGCGGTGCATGATTTCCTGATTCCGAGTTTCAACGGCGCGCCACGCGGCGCGATCTTCCATGCGGGAGTTCCCGCCTGGGCGGTGCAGCCCGACGGCATGATGATGGCCGCGCTGTGGCGCAACGCGCCGCAGGAGCACTGCGACCTATACGGCGCCGAAGGCACCGACACCGCGGCGCAGACCGTCGACTACGCGTGGCGGGTTGCCGGCGGTATCGGCGCGGCAGAGCAGGGACAGCCGCTGCGTGAGGCGCGCGCCTATCAGACGCCGTTGCAGGTGATCGCCGGCGCGCCGGCGGGGACCCTGCCGCGCGAGCTCTCGCTGGCGTCGACGTCGCCGGATACGGCGCTCATCACGGCAGTGAAAGCCGGTACCGCCGATCCGGGATCTCTGATTCTGCGCATCTACCAACCAAGCGAAAGTACGAGCATCGTCACTGTGCACAGCGCGGCGCCGCAGCGGTTTCCCGCGAGTTGGCAGCTCAGCGTGCAGGGTCGCACGGCGCTCGAGTCGCCGTTGCCAGCGTCCAGCGCGGCCCGTCTGACGTTGTCGGGATCAGCCGAGCAGTTCAGCTTTACGGCGACGCGGGCGCTGACGACGGTTGTGCTCGGTAAGCGCTGACGCCAGCGTTTGACAGCCTTCCCCCGCGCGCCTATCGTCGCCGGCCGCTGCAATTGACGTCTCACAAGGAGCAACTCATGCCTATGCCATTGGAAGGCATCCGCGTCATCGACTGGACGATCTGGCAGCAAGGCCCCGTCTGTGCCGCCATGCTCGGCGACCTGGGCGCCGAGGTCATCAAGATCGAGCACCGCGAGAAGGGTGATCCCGGACGCGGCATGCTGAGGATGAGCGGCGTCGATCTGGCCGACCGGCCCAATTTCTACTTCGAGGCCAACAATCGCAACAAGAAGGGTCTCACCCTCGATCTCAAGAAACCCGAGGCGATTGCCGCGGCGAAGAAGCTGGTCAAGGCGGTCGACATCGTGCTGGAGAACTACCGGCCGGGCGTGATGAAGCGGCTTGGCCTCGACTACCCCGAGCTGGC
>CAZTDK010000151.1:0-10549 GCA_964611965.1 uncultured Binatia bacterium (SeqCode)
CGCCGTCGCGGTTGAAGAGCAAACGCGCGACATGGGAAGTCGCTGGAACGTAACGATTCCAGAGAGCGTCAAGGCGGTGATCAACAGTCGACTGGCGCCGTTGTCGGCGGCGGGTCTGGAGACGCTGCGAGTCGCGGCGGTGGTCGGCCCCGAGTTTACGCGGCACGTAGTCGTCTTGGTGTCGATGATCGGCGCCGGCAGCGACGCTGCATCCGCGCAGGAAGTCACCGTGTCACAGGCACTGGACGAAGCCGCGGCCTTGGGTTTCATCCTTGAGCTCCGCGAGACGCCGGGTCGCTATCGGTTTTCCCACGCCTTGATTCAAGAGACGCTGTGCCACACGCAGCCTCAACTCCAACGGGCGGCCCTCCACCGGCGCATCGGTGAAGCACTCGAACAGTTGCCGGCTCCAGAGGAGCATTTGTCGGAGCTTGCCAATCACTTTCTGGAGGCGGGGCGCGAGGGCGACAATACCAAGGCGATCCACTACTCCCGCAGTGCCGGTGACCGTGCAAGAGCCGTGTTGGCATATGAGGAAGCCGTCCGGCTGTACCAGCGAGCCCTCGATCTGGCGCAACAGCCTGGTGCGCTGGATGAGGCTGAGCGCTGTGTCCTGTCGGTGGACCTGGGCATTGCACAGAACGAGGCCGGTGACCTCGAAACCAGCAAGCAGACGTTGTTGCGCGCGGCGGAGCTGGCGAGCCAACAGGGTCTGCGCGACCAGCTGGCGCGTGCCGCGTTGCACTTCGGCACGCAGGTGGTGTGGGGAGAACACATGGCTCCCGACCACATGCTGCTGCAGCTGCTCGACTCCGCCGCAGCGGCATGGGAGGGAGTCGACAGCCCGTTACATGCGCGGGTGCTGGCACGCTTGGTGTTCGCCCTCCGCTTCTCCACCGCGCACGAGCGCCGGTCGTACGTCAGCCGCCAGGCGCTCGAGATGGCGCGCCGCCTGGAGGATCCGGCGCTCATTGCCGAGGCCTTGCACGCCTGTCTTGCCGTGCACTCGAGACCGGACAACCTGGCGGAACGCCTGACGCTCGCCAACGAGATGGCACACCGTGCCGAGCAAGCCCGTGCCGTCGATCTCGTCGCGCTCGCCGGTAGTTGGCGGTGGCTCACATGCCTGGAAGACGGCCAGGTGTCCGCCGCAATCGCGTCGCGGGAACTGTTCGACCGTCTCCTGGCGACCCTCCGCGATCCGCTGCATCGCTGGTGGGCAGCCGCTTTTCGGGCCGGGCGCTCGATTCAGGAGGGCCGCTTTTCCGAGTCGGACGCGTTGGTGCAGGAGGCCCTGGTCTTGGAGCAAGCCGTGAGCAACGGACCGCCGTTCAGTTCTCTCGCCATGATGATCACGTTGTGGTTTGCGCAAGGACGCCGCGAGCCCTTGGAGGCATTGCTCGATTCGCGGTGCTCGACTGTCCCATCAATGTCGTCGCCTGTGCTTCGGCCGATCCTCACTGCGTCACTGGCGCGCGAGCTGGGTCGCGCGACCGAGGCGCGCGTCGAATTCGAGCAGCTTGCCGCCCGCGAGTTCCGGGACATACCATTCAACGAGGGCTGGTTGGCGCTCATGCAGCGGCTCGCGGAGGTGTGTGCGTTCCTCGGCGATCAGCCGCGCGCCGCGCGCCTCCTTGAGCTACTCAGTGCGTACGAAACCCGAGTGTCGATCAACGCGATCACCAAAGTCTACCTCGGGCCGATTTCTGAATCTCTGGCGCTTCTGGAGACGACGCTGTCGCGTTGGGACGAGGCCGCTGCCCATTTTGAGCACGCCCTCGAAACGCATCGGACAATCGGCTCTCGGCCGGGCCTGGCGCGGGCGCAGTGCGAGTACGCGCGCATGCTGCTGGCGCGCCGACACCGCGGCGATGACGCGAGCGCGCGTCGCCTCATTACCGGAGCACTGGCGACGGCGCGCGATCTTGACATGCCGATTCTCATCGAACGCTTGCAGGCGATCCAGGAGACAAGCGCCCCAATCATTGCTGATCGCGGAGCGAACGAGGGAGAAATCCACGGCCCGGCATCTACTCAGGGGCACTCTGTCGTCGGTGATCCATCACCGGTACTCGACGCGGTCTTCCGTCGTGAGGCCGACTACTGGACCATTGCCTACGCCGGCTCGGTGGCGCGTCTCAAGGACAGTCGGGGCATGCGCTACCTGGCGCATCTCCTGCACCATCCCGGCCAGGAGTTCCTCGCCCTCGATCTGGTGACCGGCGCCACCGAGCCACCGAACGCTGATCAAAGATATGCGATCCGTGGTCAAGGTGTCGCAAGTCTAGACGCGCAGGCGAAGGACGAATACCGGCGCCGGTTGGCCGCGCTGCGCGCCGAGCTCGACGAGGCCGAGCAATTCCACGACCTCGGACGCGCCGAGCGGGCACGCGCGGAGATTGAGTTCATCAGTCGTCACATCGCCGCCGCCGTCGGGCTTGGCGGCAGCGATCGCCCAACCGGCTCCGCCGTCGAACGGGCTCGCTCGACGGTGACCAAGGGCATCAAAGCAGCCATTGCGAAGATCGGCGCCGCCAGTCCGACCGTCGGGCGGTACCTGACCCGGACGATTCGCACCGGCTACTTCTGCACGTACCAGCGCGACCCCGACGACCCGACGATCTGGCAGCTCTGACAGGTCTCCAACCCACCCCTGTGTGGAGCAGCGTGTTCGCCTGCGGAACGCGAAGGCAGCCGAGACGAAGCTGTCTCCGGCACCGACCGCGTGCGTGAATCGCAGCAGCACCAAGTGCGACCGCTCACGGAATTCACAATGTGAATGGATTTTTCACGCCAGAGATAGTGGAGGTCAACGTATGGGGGAATCGCCCCGATTGGCCGCTACGACGGCATTCTCAGGATGAAAACACTCTGGGCTCGGAAGACTGATCTGCACTCGAGAAAGGAGATGGGTCATGCGCAAAGGGTTCGCAGGGTCAATCGTTGGGCTTGCGGTGTTGGCGTGGGCACACAGTGCGTCGGCGCTGACTGCCACACTGGTCGGCGATGCATATACGGTGTCCACCAGCGGCAGCGCCAACAAGGGCAAGACGACGACGCTGCTGATCAGCGGCCCGCCCAGGACGGTGCAAACGGCGTACGTGCAGTTCGACCTGTCGGCACTCCCCGCAAACCTCATCGGCACCGACGTGACCAGGGCGACACTGACGGTGTTCGTCAACGCCGTGACCGAGTCCGGCGCGTTCGACGTGCAACGGGTCACCTCGGCGTGGAACGAGGCCGGCATCACCGCCGCCGGCGCGCCGACATTGGGCGCGGTCGAGCAATCCGCCGTTCCGCTCACGCTGACCGACAAGAACACCTTCAAAGCAATCGACGTCACCAACGCGGTCAGAGCCTGGGTCGACGGCACGCTGCCCAACAACGGTCTGGCGCTGGTTGCCACCGCTGTCTCCGGACTCAACGCCAAGCTCGACAGCAAGGAGAGCACGGCGCACAGCCAGGCGCCCCGCCTCGAGATCGATGTGCTGACCGGCATCACCGATGCTCAGGACAATACCGCCGTCGGAGCCACCGCCCTCCAGTCGCTGACCAGCGGCTTCCGGAACACGGCGACGGGATCTGCTGCGCTTTTCGCTACAACCACCGGCCAGGCCAACACAGCGGTGGGCTTTGTGGCCCTTTCGTCCAACACCGTCGGCGGCGGCAACACAGCGGTGGGCTCCGAGGCCCTTTCGTCTAATACTGCCAGCGTGAACACGGCCGTGGGTGCCTTCGCGCTTCAAGCGAACACCACCGGCAGCTATGACACCGCGACGGGTGCCAGCGCGCTTCAAGAGAACACCACCGGCAACCAGAACACGGCGAACGGCGCCAGCGCGCTTAGCTCCAACGACACCGGCACCAACAACGTGGCCGTCGGTTACAATGCGCTGCTGGGCAATACCACCGGCTCCCAAAACACCGCATCGGGCGCCTTTGCTCTTGAGATGAACACGGCCAACAACAACGTGGCTGTCGGTTACAATGCGCTGCTGAGCAATACGACCGGCGACGAAAATACTGCGGCGGGTTTCCAGACGCTCACTTCCAATACCAGCGGCATCCACAACACGGCCGTGGGTGTGGACGCGCTTTACTCGAATACCACAGGCGGTCACAATATCGGGATCGGCGAGAATGGCGGCTTCGCGCTGACCACCGGCAGCAACAACATCGACATCGGCAATTTCGGCAACGCGGGCGAGGCCAACACCATCCGCATCGGCGACGGCGGCACGCAGACGCGGGCATTCATCGCCGGCATTCGCGGCGAGACAACCGGGGTCCCCAACGGCGTCACGGTGCTGATCGACTCCCAGGGCCAGCTCGGCACCGTGTCATCGTCGCGGCGTTTCAAGACCGACATCCGCGACATGGGCAACGCCAGCAGCGCGCTGATGCGCCTGCGGCCGGTGACCTTCAAGTACAAGCCGGAGCTCGATCCGTCGGGGACCAAGCAATACGGCCTGATTGCCGAGGAAGTCGAAGAAGTCCTGCCCGACCTGGTGGCGCGCGACAAGGACGGCAACATCGAAACGGTCAAGTACCACTTGCTCAGTGCGCTGCTGCTCAATGAGCTGCAAAAGCAGCAACACGCGCAGCACGCGCAAGCCGATCAGATCCGCGAGCTCCGCACGCAGAATCAACAGGTCGTGCGCGACAACGCCGACCTCAAGGCGCGCCTCGATGACGTGCAACGGGTGGTGCAGCGCCTGAACAGCGCCATCCAATCGCTGCCCGCCAGCGCTGCGGCCCGCGCCGGCTCGACGCCCGACGGCCGACTCTGAATCGCACCCGTCAAACAAACAAAGGAGCGATGAATGAAGACCGTCCGCAGTGTTTGTCCAGCGCCCCTCGCGACAATCGCCTTGTTTGCGACATCTCTCTTTCTGCCCGCCGCGGCCGGCGCCAGCATCAGCACGTTGAATACATGCACCACCTCGTTGAACAGCCAGTTCCAGACGCTGGTGACCGCCAAGGTCAAGCTGATCAACGCCTGCGCGACCGCCGTCGCCAGGTGCATGCTGCAGACGACGCAGGCCCTGCAGGACAGTTGCATCGCGGCACAGGCAACGGCGGCGAGGAAGCCCTGCAACGCCGATCACCTGGACCCGATGAGCGCCACCAGCAATCTCGGGAAAGCGCTGGCCAAGTTCAAGACGAAGCTCGACGCCGCATGTCAGCCGAGCGATCAAGGCGGTGCCGCGACGCACCCGACGTTCGACGAGCTGGTGCATTCGGTGCCCGGCAGCTCGCCGAACGCCGACCTGGCCAACGGCGGTTTGGCAGCACACGAGATCCGCTGCGTGCAATTCGGCTTTCCCGACGCGACCACCACCTGGAACGGTACCACCGGGCTGCGCGATTGCCTGGCGCGCGCAGCCGGCGATCAGGCCGATCAGGACATCCATGCCTCCAACAGCCGCGCCTTCGCGGCGCTGCAACGCGTCGGCATGGCGACCATCAGCGATCCCGTGCCGATCGGCGACGTCAATATGAAGGCGGACATCGATTTCCGCGTGACCTTCAACGGCGGGACTCCGTCGGCGTCAGCTTTCGAGCTCGTCGGATTTTCGAGCACCTTCACCGCCAAGGTCAGCGGCCTCGACACCAACGGCATCGCCCAGTTCACCGTCAATCCGTCGGATGCGCAATACACCTCGTCGACGATCGGCAGTCCGTCGGATGCGTCGTTGAGCCGCGTCTGCCTGACGCAGGTCTCGCCGCTGACGGGCTCTCTGTGCTGCAACCCGGCCGGTTGCAGCAGTCTGCTCGGATCGCCGAACTACACACTTAACCTCGAGCACGACAGCAGCGGCAACAACGCCGAGTTCCCGGGGACGGGCGTCGGCTCAACCGACCCGTCGTGCACACGCTCGGCGACGTATGTGTTCGGTGGCCAGACCTTTACCGTTCTGCCGTGTGTTGAAGGGCCGTCGCGCGCCGCTGCCTGCAACGGCGCAGATATCGGCACCGCCAATCCGTTCGCGCATTTCCCGAAATGCGTCGGCGGAGCGCGCGACAAGCAACCGTGCGATCCGTCGCAAGCGCTGGCGGGACAGTGTCCGGGAGGCACAGCCTGCCAGTCGCTCGGCTCGTACGGATTCCTGCCGTTGACGGCGCCGCCGTGTAACAGCGTGCCGGTCCTGACGCGTACCGCCGGGACCTGGGATAACGGCGGCCTCGGCGGTGAAACTATTCTGCGTCTCGACTCGCGCCTCGAGAAGGACAGCGCCGGAGCGCTCATCGACAGCATCGACTACGGAGCCGGTTGCGCCAACAAGGCCGGTGACGGGTATCCCGACAGCTCCGGCTGCGATGCGATACCCTGCACCGCCGACGATCCGCCCGCGCAAAACACCGGCACGATTCCGTTCCTGCTCACCACCGGCACGGCCTCGACGACGATCTTCGACGCCAACATGGAACCTACGAGCTGGTGCCCGGCCAATCCGGGGACAATCGCGTCGCAGCAGGTCGGCTTCAACCAGACGCAATTCTGCCAGAGCGATCCCTCCGCCGGCAGCGTCCCGGTAAACGGCTGTGCCAATCTCTCGCAGAACAATCCCAGCGGCTACGAGCTCGTCGGTACGTTCGGATCGCTCGATACCTCGCTGTTCGGCGACGGCGCGATTTCGATGCGGCTCAGGCTGCGCGACCCACTGGCCCCGTAGTGGCAACGAGCGGCACGCACCCGTTGGCGGGAGGGCGTATGGGGGAATTGCTACAGGATACCACCGTCAGCAATGCCGATTCAGCGTCCGCCTTCTATCGCGAGGGCGAGTACTGGACGATTGCCTACGCTGGTACGATCTTGCGTTTGCGCGATGCGAAGGGGCTGCATTGCCTCGCCTATCTGCTCGGCCGTCCGGGCGTGAAGGTCGGTGCCCTGGAGCTGCTGGCGATCCCCGAACCACCGTCCGCACCCTTCCACGCCCTTCAACCCGCCGTCGACGTCGAAGACGCTCGCGTCGTCGTCACCAAGCGCATCAAGGCCGCGGTGAAGAAAATCCACGGGCATCACCCATCGCTGGCGCACCATCTCGGCACCTGCATCAAAACCGGCGCGTACTGCTCCTACGTTCCCGATCCCGCGCAACCGCCGGCGTGGGCGACCTGAAAGAGGAGACGGAAACAAATTCGGCGCAAACGTAGCCGCATCGTGTGTGCGGTGAATGGATCGCAAGGAGGAACACATGAAATTCGCTCTGATCGTCGGCGCGAGCGTGCTCGCTCTTTCAAGCGCAAGCTTTGCTCAAGGCATCGGCACAAAGGTTCCCGGTTACACCTTCACTGTCCCAGGCGTTCTGAACACAACCGCTCTGGCGACCGTGTTTCAGTGTACGAACATGAGCCCTCTGGGCAGCGGCGTACTCAACTTCGAGGTTGATCTGTTCGCCTCGGACGGCAGCCTTGCCAATTCCGCTGCAGTGACGCTCGGCGGAGGCGAGACGAAGATCATCGCGACGCAGCCGCTTGGTTCGATGGCTACGGACGCCACCCTGTTCACTCCCAGCGGAGGGGGGACGCCAGTCGTTGCGGGTGCGGCGCGAATCCTGGGTGGCAAGCTGATGATCTGCGCCGCTTCCGTGATGTCGGCAAGCGTAAATCCTTCGTATTTGAACGCGCTGCCGGTCATCAGGAAGAAGCTGCAGCACGGTGCGTAGCCGGTCTGTCACGCACGGCAGGAGGCAACCATCATGATCAGAAGCATGTTGACCGCTGGCGTCTGCGCCGTGCTGCTGTGGGCGAGCGCCGGGTGGGGCGCCGTCACACCGCAGGAGAGCTGCGACAACGCCCGCATCGCCGCGTGGAAAACGTACGTCTCGTGCGTCGAGGCGGTGGTTGCGAAGGACGCGAAGCAGATTGGATTCAATGAGGACACAGCGTTCGCCAAGTGCCGGCACGCGTATTTCAGGCAGTGGACGGTCTTCCAAACGCGCGTTTCGCTGGCGACCAGCTCCTGCCGGCCCGCGGGCGGACAGCGGTTCACCGACAACCTGGATGGCACGGTGACCGACAATCTGAGCGGGCTGGTGTGGGAGCAAAAGACCAGCGACAGCAGCGTGCATGACGTGGGCAACTCGTACGCCTGGAGCACCGGGGCACCCTTTGCCGAGGACGGCACAGTCTTCACCGGCTTCCTGGCAACCGTCAACGGCGCCGATTTCGCCGGCGCGGCCGGCTGGCGACTGCCGACGATTGCGGAGCTGCAAACGATCCTGCCGGACTTCACCTGCACCGCGGCGTCGTGCACCTGCCCGTCAACCCCGTGCGTCGATCCGACCGTGGGCCTCACGCAGTTCAACGCGTCGACCTTCAACTTCTACTGGTCGTCGGTGACCTGGGTCCCGTCGCCGAATATCGCCTGGGTCGTCGACTTCAAATTCGGGGTGGTGACGGGCATCGGCAAAGCAACGTTTTTCGACTTCGAGAGCGATTTCTATGCCCGTGCCGTACGCGGCGGGTTGTGAGCGACCGGCCGAGGCTTTGGAGCAGCGCCGTCACTGCAAGAAAGGATATTCAATGACAACACGATCCGTGGTTCGGGTGACAGAGACCATGGCGGGATTGCTTACCCTCGCGTTGACCCTGTCTGCTCCGTTCGGGTGCGTGCAGATGCAGACTCTACCTAAGGCAGGGGAAGCAGGATTCATCTATCCCTGCGTTGATCATCGCGCAGATGGTTATGACTATTCTTATCCTCAATGTAGATCGACAGGGTGCATCTCTACGAATGATCCAGGTGGTAGTCCCTTCTACGGCTGTCGAGGATGCACACTGCAGCAAACGGCGGATTCTCAATGCTTTTTCGAGGGAATGCCTCTTCACGGAATCACGGATTTGAATCCGACGTGGATTTATCTTGGGCGGCAAACTGATGCGCAGTTCAACAGGCCGTATACAGACGACCCAAAGTTTCTGGTGGGCGAACTCAACGGTGGATATCTGGTATTTATCAAGACCGCTGGTTACCGCCTTACCGCCACAATAGATAATGCAAGTGGGCCAATGTGCGAGGCAACGAGGTGCAAAACCATGCTCAATAAGATGATCCAAGCGGTCATCTCGGGGGCGGAACCTCAATTTCAGCCGATACCTGAATGCCTTCATTGCGATATTCAGGGGGAGTTCTTTCCTCAAATGGAGGTGAAGCCCATTCCATGCTGTACAGCATCGGGTGGAACGGGCCAATGCGCTGATTCGACCCTTGTGGTGCCCAACGCGGAGCGACCTTGCTCAAATATCTCGGTGGCATCGAACCAATCCCGCCTCGCCGCGGTGACACAAATCGCTGGATTGCAGGATCAAACAGACACGTCGAATCAGGGGTATGCGATCGGCGATCCGCCGGCGAGCGCTTTCGATTTCGATCGCAGCACGAGCAGCCTGCTGGTCAAGACATTGCAGATTGGCATCAACGACTTCGCGTTCCTCGGGCAGCAGCGACTGCAGGGTTCTGCTCTTCTGGGAGGCACCGTGACCGCAGACGTCGTCCCCGGTGATCCCAACAGCTACACAATCCCCGCGGGCGCTGCGAAGTTCGGAATCAATGCCAGCGATCCGGACGGCCACCATTACGCCCTCGGTGCGTCGAACTCGACCCCGCTCGTAATATCGGGGATGAATGACGGTATCGGGCCCCGCATGAGCGGCACGCTGACCGGCACGTTGCAGGGCCACACCGTGGATGCAACGTTGCAAAACACGCAATTCGCCTGGACGAACCGCCCGCCGGTGGCGGTCGCCCAGGTCTGCAACGTCAAGTTCGACTCCTCCCGCATGCCCGGCGCACCGACCACTCCTCGAAAGCTTACCTGCCCGAACGGCGCGCGTACGACGTGGAGCGGTATCCCCGGAGCTACGGTTCCCGTGCGCCTGAACGGCTCCGGTTCGTACGATCCGGATCCCCTCGACTCTCTCGTGTATTCCTGGGACCTCGGTAAAGGCTTCGCGACCTCGGGCACCCAACCGGTGCAGAGTATTGCGCTGCCGCAAGGCAGCTACGCCGCCTTCCTGACGGTACAGGATCAGAACTTCGTCTCGGCGGTTACCAGCACCAATTTTGTGGTGACCGATGTCGCGAACCCCTGCACGCCATTGACCGGAAGCACGCGGCCCAAGATCGCCAAGCCGAAGTTTCAGACGCAGCTCCTACCGGCGGACGTTGCCCCGATTACCGATGTGACCTGCACCTCTGTCGATCCCTCCGCGCGGCCCGAGGTCGCGATCAGTCCCCTCAGCAAGCCGGACATCGTGACAATGACCAAGGCCGCAGCCGGCAGGAAAGCGATCGCCACGCGCATTTTCCGCGTCGGGCACAAACCGAACTTCGGCGTGGCAAACCTGCGGGCGATGACCTTCAACGATCCGTATGGCACCTTGTGCCCGTCGGACACCACAGGCCTGACCGGCGGCATGATGGCGGTGTGCTCCGGCTGCGGGAATGGGATCTGCAGCGAAGGCGAGACCTGCGAGACCTGTCCAGCCGATTGCAGCGCCTGCAGCTTCTGCGGCAACGGGCGCTGCGAGCCGGGCGGCGGCG
>CAZTDK010000152.1:0-10543 GCA_964611965.1 uncultured Binatia bacterium (SeqCode)
GGTCTGGAACACGTTCGCGATTCCCGGGTATTTCATGGTCAACGAGTACGGCATGAGCGAGCTGTCGTCGCAGTACTACGACAACGTCATTCGCGACCGCCATCACGGCCGCGGCACGCATCGCGCCAAAGCCGGGCCGCATTGGATGCGCACCCGCATTCTGGATCCCGCCACGCTGCGCGAGGTTACCCCTGGTGAGCCGGGGTTGCTCTGTCACGTCGATCTGGCCAACGCCGGCACGGTGCTCGCTGTTCTTACGGAGGACATCGGCCGCGCGGTGAAGGACGGCTTCGAGGTTATCGGTCGCGCCGCCGGCGCCGAGGCCCGCGGCTGCTCGCTGGCCTCGGCGGAATTTGGGGAACAGACAACAGACAACAGACACTGAGACAACAGACTCAGAAACAACGACAGAAACCGTCGGTGGGCATGGCCCACCGACTTCTTATGTTGCGTTGCGAACAGCGGTGGGCCGTGCCCACCCTACGCACCGTCTCAAAGTCTGTCTGTTGTCTGTTGTCTCCAAGTCTGTCGTCTCTCTTCTACCGCCGCCCGAAGATGCGCTCGTTGACCCGCGCATCTTCTTCGAGCTCTTTGGCCCAGTTGCGCGCCTTCTTCGGCGCGGCGCGGAACTGGTCGTAGAGGTCACGCGCGATGGCCACGCGATCAATGCCTTCCGGTGCGAGCATGATGTCGACCTGTGCGCCGGCCATGTCGAAGGCGCTGTTGATCACCGTCTCGGAGTCCATTCCGAGGTCGGCGAGCAACTGCTTGATCACCCCGGCGTTGGTGCCGAAACGCTTCGCCACGTGGTGCAGATTTTGGAAGCGGTAGCCGCCGTCTTCGGTGATCCCGAGGTGATAGGCGCAAAACAGCGCGAAGGCATCGATGCCATGGCGTTGCGCAATCCCGGACGGCTGCGCTTGGCGAGCCGCCTCGGTGTCGGAAGGCGAAACGTAGCGGCGTGGACGATCCCAACTCATCACCAGGCACTGTAGAACATCTGGCGGAAGCTTGAAAGGTAGGTACTACCGGGGTGTAGGGACTGGCCGCGCTCCGGACACATCGATATGGTGCCGAGGCATGCTGCCGACGCTCACGGACCCCGGAATAGATGGCCGCAGCGAGCTGCGGGCGCGCATCGATCGGCTGCGGTGCGCGGCTGAGCGTACCCTGCGGCGGCGTTCGGTCGGCAGTATCCTCGAGGCGCTGGATGAGGTGATTGCCCGTTGGTTGGACGCAAACTACCATCTCCGCCGTCGTGCCGACGCCGAGTTGCCATCCGTCACCGGCTTCTCCGCCGCCACGATTCGTCACGGACTCCCACGCCTTCTCGATCCGCTCCGCGCCGATGCCATCGGGATGCTGCTCGATGCCGAGCTCGGCGACCGGCACGTGCTGGATCGGGTGTGCGACGGCAGGCGCGCGCGCGGTGCGCCGCTGATTGCCCACGTTCTCTCCGGTAACATTCCCGGCCTCGCGGCGGCGCCGGTACTGCTGTCGCTCGCCATCAAATCTGCCGTGCTGGTCAAGCCCGCGGCCGGTGATCCTCTGTTTCCGGCGCTCTTGACGGCCTCGATTGCCGAGGTCGACGCGGAGCTTGGAGAATGTGTGTTGGTCGTCCCATGGCGCGGCGGCGATGCGGACGTCGAGGCGAGTGTTTTCCGAGAAGCGGACCTGGTCGTCGCCTCGGGCTCCGACGCCGCCATTGCGTCGATCGGCGCGCGTGTGACGCGCCGCTTCATCGGCCACGGTCACAAGATCAGCTTTGCGGTTATTGGACGAGAATGCCTCGACGACGAGGCCACGGCGTGCGCGCTGGCGGTGCGTTTGGCGTACGACGTGTCGCTGTGGGACCAGCAAGGCTGCCTGTCGCCGCAGCTCTGCTATCTCGAGTCGGGTGGCCGCGTGTCTCCGCAGCGGTTTGCGGCGCTGCTGGCAGACGCGCTCGGCAGCTCCGCCGTGGCCCTGCCGCCGCGGCGTTTGAGCTTCGACGAGCAAACGGCGGTGCAACGTTTCCGCCAGGAGGCGGAGTGGCGCGACGCGGTGTCCGCCGGCGTATTCGCCAGTCCCGGTTCGACCGATTGGACGGTGAGTCTCGAGCCCGATGCGCGCTTCGTTCCAACCTGCCTGCATCGCTGCATTCGCCTCAAGATCGTCGACACCCTCGACGTGCTGCCGGCTGAGCTCTCATTGCACCGACACTATCTCGAAGCCGCCGGGACGGCGGTTGGACCGGCGCGCGCGGCGGACGTGTGCGCGATGTTGTTCGGGTGCGGGGTCCATCGTATCTGCTCGCTCGGCGCGATGCAGCTGCCGCAGCTGACGTGGCGACAAGGTGGACGGCCGCGCGTAGCGGAGTGGGTGGAATGGATGGTAGAGGAAGTGACGAGTGACGAGTGACAAGTGATAAGGTTCGAACGGAGACGAGTGACAAATGACACGCGGTGAGCTCAGTGATCTGCATATCCCTTCTTGGCGCGTCACTCGTCACTTGTCACTCGTCACTTCCCCGAGATGACCGATCATCTGAAAGCTGCATTTCTGCGCCACGTCTGCCAGACGTCGCCGCAGCCGCTGGGCCTGGTGGTTGAGCGGGCGCGTGGCGCGACGATCTGGGATGCCGACGGCCGTGCGTATCTCGACCTGTTGGCGGGGATGGGCGTTGCCAATATCGGGCACGCCCATCCGGCCGTCGTGGCGGCGATTGAAGCGCAGATCCACAGGCACCTGCACGTGGCGGTGTACGGCGAGATGGTGCAGGCGCCGCAGGTAGAACTGGCGCGGCGGCTGGCCGCTCTGACGCCGGGCGATCTCGACGTCGTCTATTTCACCAACAGTGGTGCCGAGGCGGTGGAAGGCGCGCTGAAGACGGCGCGCAAGTTCACCGGGCGTGCGCGTCTCGTCGCTTTCGACGGCGCATTCCACGGCGACACCTTCGGAGCCCTGTCGGTTGGCGGCAACCCGATCTATCGGCACCCCTTCGAGCCGCTGTTGCCCGCCGTCGACTTCCTTCCGTTCGATGACTTCGCGGCCTTGCCGCGCATCGACGAATCGGTTGCCGGTGTGATCATCGAGCCGGTACAAGGGGAGGGCGGCGTGCGCATCCCGGACGACGCCTTCCTCCCCGCACTACGCCGGCGTTGCCGCGAGGTCGGCGCGCTGTTGATCGCCGACGAGGTGATCACCGGCTTCGGGCGCACCGGTAAACTGTTTGCCTGCGAGCATTGGGACGTTGTCCCCGATCTCCTGGTGCTGGCGAAGGCGCTCGGTGGCGGCATGCCGCTCGGTGCCTTTGTCGGCCGCGCCGCGGTCATGCAGACGTTATCGCACGACCCGCCGCTGGCGCATGTCACGACCTTTGGCGGCCATCCGGTGTGTTGTGCTGCCGGGTTGGCGGCGTTGGAAATTCTGCGCAACGAGCGCCTGGCCGAGCGCGCCGCGCGCGTGGGTGCCGCGTGGGTGGCACAGCTTCAGGGCATGACCGGCGGTGTGCTGCGCGCGGTGCGCGGCAAGGGCTTGTTGATGGCGCTGGAGTTTACCACGCCCGAAGCGACTCGGCGTTTCGCGACGCGCTGCTACGAGCAGGGGTTGATCCTGAACTGGACGTTGCACTGCGACACCGTGGTGCGGCTGGCGCCGCCGTTGACGATCACCGACGAAGAGATCACGCGGGCTACCACGATCATGGCGGCCGCGCTGTAACAGGTCGGTGCAAGACATGGCATTCGTTGCCTCATCCAAAGCGGCTCCGCTCAACTCGGCGGGCTCTGTTCGATCACCTCTCGAAATCGTTGCCGGAGGTGCATCATGGTTTCTTCGGATGGCGCCGGGACCCAGCCGCGCTCGACGAGCGTGCGGGCGACCGCGGTGGCCATGACCAGGTCGCCCAGAGTGGTGTGGTAGAAGTCGCGGTACACCGGGCGCTGAAACGTCTGCGCGGCTGCCGCGAGGCCCGGGCCGACGTCGATGACCGCATAGCCGATCTCCCCGGCCCATTGTTTGAGGGCCGCTTCAACCTGTGGCATCTGCAAGCGCCCGGGAATGATCACCACGAGCAAGTGTGCGCCGCCGGCCGTCGTGACGTCCTGCATCTTCTGCAAGATGGCTCTTGTGAGGCGGAACAGATCGCGCGCCTCGACCACGTCGTCCAGGGTCGCAGCGTGGTCGCCGGAGAAACGATGACGAAGGAAATGCGCCAAGTAGCTCCACGGCCGTTGGCCGCCGGCTTCAGCAAGAATCGCCTGTGGCGGGGGCACGGGGCTGTTGGTCAGTATCAGCGCGTTGTCGCGCAGGACGAACATCGGCTTCGCGTAGTCGCGGAACGCCAGGCCATTGCGCAGGATATCCTCCACGAAGAAACCGAGCACCACCACGTCGGGATGGTAGCGGATGCCTTCTTCTTCGAGGACGCGTAGTTGCTGGTCGGTGCCATAGCCGTGCACGCCGAGATTGAAGACTTCGGTGTGATCCAGTTGTTGCTCGAGTTGGACGGTCCACACCTCCTCGTCACGGGCGCGCTCACCGAAGGTGAAGGAATCGCCGAGCACGACGATGCGCGTCACTCCTGCACTTCGCTCATATGAGTAATCCCGGAGCGCTCGCCAGCCCTGTGTGTTCGACGTAATCGGCGGCAGCCCATCGAATCGGTAGGCGTGCAGATTGGGTTTGGTCGACCAGCCGAAGAGCGGGTGGTACTGATCGAACCCGTAGTACACCTCGAGACCTTGATCCCGATGGCGATCGAGCCAACGCTGCTTCCATATTTCGCTGTTCGAGCCGAAGGTCACCGACGTCGGGAGGCCGGCGCCCCCGTAGTAGGCGCGCATGCCGGCCTCGAGCAGGCCGAGTGTCGCGACCACCGAGGCAACGACCAGGAGTGCGTTGGTCGCTCGGCTCCCGGGCTTCGCGGGCCGCATGCCCGTCGCGGTCGAGCTCACTGCCGGAGCATGCCTCGCACGCGGCAGACCGGCAAGTCAATGAGCGGTTCCTGGAGAGCTCGCTGGACAACAGACAGATGGACAACAGACCCAACTGCAGCTGTGAGGGTTTGTGTCTGTTGTCTACGGGTCTGTCGTCTGGCCCGTCTCCTGTGCTATGGCGCCGCACATGAAAGCGCTCGTCTTTGAAAACAACATGCCGCGCACGGTGGCGACGAAGCTCCTGGGCAGCCTCAATCCGCGCTTCTATGTCGGCGCGTGGTCACCGATGGAGCTCAAGGACATTCCTGATCCGCGCCTGCCGCGTCCCGACTGGGTGACCATCCGCACCGCCCTCTGCGGGCTGTGCGGCAGTGACTACAAGCAGGTCTTTCTCAAGGGCCGCTACGACAACCCGATGACCGCGTTGGTGTCGTTTCCCCAAGTGTTGGGACACGAAGTGGTCGGTTACATCGAATCGGTGGGTCCGGCGGTGCAGCAGCGGCGCGTCGGCGAGCGCGTCGTGCTCAACCCGTGGCTGTCCTGTGCGCCGCGCGGGATCACGCCCTTGTGTGAATGGTGCCAGCGCGGCGAGTTCGCGGAGTGCACCAACTTCACGCGCGGCTCCATCGCTCCGGGGATCCACCACGGCAACAGCGCCGACGCCACCGGCGGTTTCGCGCCAATGCTGCCGGCACACGAATCACAATGCATCCCGATTCCGGATGAAGTCAGCTTCGATGAGGCCGTGCTCGCCGATCCGTTTGCGGTTTCGTTGCACGCCACCTTGCATCACCCGCCGCCGGCCACGGGCACGGTGTTGGTGTATGGCTGCGGCACGCTCGGATTGCTCAACATCGCCATCCTGCGCGCGCTCTATCCGCAGGTGCGGATTCTCGCGATCGCGCGCTATGCGCATCAGACGCGTCTGGCACAGCAGTTCGGGGCACAGCGGGTCATTCCTTGGCGGCCGATCGACGACGTTCTGAAGATCGTGTCAGAGGTCACCGGCGCCGAACGCTTGCAGCCCTGGTACGGGCGGCCGATGCTGAACGGCGGCGTCGACGTCGTCTACGATTCGGTGGGCTCGCCGGAGTCGGTCGAGGTCGGCGTGCGCATGACGCGCAGCCGCGGGCGCATCGTGGTGACCGGTGTCGAGATGCCGAAGAAGTTCGAGTGGACGCCGCTCTATTTCAAGGAGATTGCGCTGATCGGTTCGAATGCCTTCGCCATCGAGGAACACGAAGGCCGCCGGCAGCACGCGATGGAGTGGTACCTCGAATTCGTGCGCACCAAGCGGGTCGACGTCACGCCGATCATTACGCACCGCTATCGCCTCGATGACTACCGCGACGCGTTCATGACCTGCTACGATCAGGGCAAAAGCAGCGCGGTGAAGGTGCTGTTTGAATACCCCCTCCCTTCTTCTCCCTCTCCCTCTCTGGGAGAGGGCTGACAGGAGTTTGGCCGCCCGACAGCATGCTCGCCTACATCCATCCCATCGGCGGCGGGATCACCGTCGCGTTCCTCTTCTACGTCGGCACGCTGGGCCTGCGGGCGCGCAATGACCGGCGGCGGGCGCGCCAGCTCCTGGCGCAGCACGCACGCTGGGCGCCGTGGATGTATGGCTTCGTTCTCGTCAGCTGGTTTGGCGGCTTCGTGTCGACGTGGCAGCTGCGTCACGATCTGGAGCTCGGCGGCAGTACCCACCTGCGGATTGGGGTCGCGCTTGTGCTGGCGCTTGCGGGCGGCGCGCTCTCGTCGCGCTGGATGCGGCAGCCGCAGGTGCGCGCCATTCATCCCTGGTTCGGCGCGGCCGCGATGCTCCTGGCCGCCGCGCAGGTGTTCTTCGGCTTGCAGATCACGCCGTGAGGCCGGTAACACCGATGACAGAACCAATGGCCAAGACAAAGCTCAATCGTTTTCCAAACTCGTTGCGGAATCGGTAGAATCCGTTCGTTATGGCGTGGCCGTCGGCTCGATCTTCAGACCGCCCGTTGCGCCCTTGATAACTTCAACGTGTCCGAACTCACTACGAAGCTTGGCCTCGAGCGTTTCCTGGATGTCAACGAACGTCGCGTCGGGACACCACGGCCCTCCCTTGTTGAATTCGCTCAGGTCGACGACGGCGGTGTCGCCGCTTTTGCCAGCGCAGATCCGAATCACTTGGGAGGTGTGGGTACCTTGCGCCTCCATGAACGATCCCAGCGGGCAGTACCCACCCCATTGGTGATCCGCCACAAGGGAAGCCTTGGTTGCCACCGCGGCCACGGCAGCAGAAAACGTGTCCTCCGGAGGGGCCGGGCGTACCTGTAGCTGAACGACATGTCTCCAATCGCAGGCTGCGACGCCTAAGACGCAGGCAAGCAGCAAGCGCCGTCCTCGTACCCAACGAACATCGGGCTGTTGTTCGACTCCCACGTCTCACTTGACGATCGAGGTCGCGATGTTTGGGCTGCTCGGATTCACTTCCAGGCTGCGGGTTCCGGGAACGACGACGAGGTCCATATCTTCCATCGGGATCGCGCCAACCAGCACTTGGTTGCCCATGATCAAGGCGCCGACAAATCCGACGCGATTGCGAAAGCGAATCTCCACCGGTCCGACATATGGAACCAGCCTGTGGCTGTCGTCGGCCAGGGTAACCTCCTTCTTGTCGATCTCCCCGAGCTCCAACTGGACCTGAACGTGCTCAGGCAGGCACAGGTGCAGCGCTCCGGAATCCGCCAAGGCCGCCACCGTGACGGGTGCAAGCTCCGGCTTTCGTGTGTTCCGCAGCGTCAACTCGGCATTTGCCAAACCCATGGCCGCACCATACCCGAGTTGTCAGTGTCCCCCAATTGCTACCGCTGCTCAGCGCGCCGGCGGCAGCACCAGAATCTGGCCGCTCATCGCCGGTTGATGCATCGTGCAATAGAAGGTGAACAGGCCCTCCTGGTGAAAAGTGAAGACGAAGGCCGTTTCCTTCAGCGGCGGCAGCGCCTGGTGCATCAGCACGTGGCCGTGCGGATCGGCGAGCATGAAGTCGTGGTCGTCGTCAGGTTGGAGGTTCCAGAAGCTGATCGCTGTCGTCTCGTCGCGGTGCACGATGAGGACCGCCGGCGAGAAGGCGTACACCTCCCCGAAGCGGTCGACGGTTTCCTTCGGTCCCGTTTCCTTGACCGCGACGGCTTGGGTGAGCACGGTAATGCCGGCATCGGCGGGCCCTTCCGGTGTCACCGACACGAGCTTCGCGTCGGCGGCGCTCGGCAAGTCGGTTGCGCCCATGCGCTCCATCGCCGCTGACGCTGTGGTGATGGTCGCGACCAGCAGGAGAGTGGCCCTGACGAGCCGGAGAGACATCGCCTTCACTCATACCGCAGCGCGGTAATAGGGTCTAGACGCGACGCCTTATGCGCCGGATAAAACCCGAAGAACACGCCCACGGCGCCGGAAAACAGAAAGGAACCGAGGATCGCCGGCGCCGACAGCAGCGTCGGCCAGTTGGCGAAGTAGGACACCATGCGTGCGGCACCGACACCGAGCAACGCGCCGAGCAGGCCGCCGACCATGCTGAGGGTGATCGCTTCGACCAGGAACTGCAGCAGGATGTGCCGGCTCTTCGCGCCCACCGCCATGCGCACGCCGATCTCGCGCGTGCGCTCGGTGACCGAGACCAGCAGGATGTTCATGATGCCGATGCCGCCGACGAGCAGCGAGATCGACGCGACGCTCAGCAGCAGGTTGGTCATCACCTTGTTGGCACTCTCGGATGCCTTGGCCATGTCGTTGAGACTGCGCACCGTGAAGTCATCCTCCTGGGCCGGTTGAATGCGATGGCGTTCGTGCAGCAAGGCGGTGATCTGGCTCGATGCCTCGTCGACCTCCCCTTGCGAGGCGGCCGAGACGAAGACCATGTCGACGCTGCCGAGGAACTGCGTGCCGAGGACACGGCGCTCGGCGGTGGAGAAAGGCATCAGGACGACGTCGTCTTGATCTTGTCCCCACGTGGTCTGCCCCTTGGCTTCCAGCACCCCGACGACTCGGAACGGCACGTCTTTGATGCGCACGGCGGCGCCCACCGGATCCTCGCCGGGACCGAAGAGGTGATCGACGACGGTCTGCCCGAGGACGACGACGCGGTTGGCCGTATCCTCGTCCCGCTGGGTGAAGAAGCTGCCTGACGACGTGCTCCACTGCCGCACGTTTTCGAACGACGGCGTCGAGCCCTGCGCCGCCGTCGACCAGTTCTGCTCACCGTAGATGACCTGCACGACTTGGCGTCGAAAATAGGTGACGTCGGCGACCGCGGGGCAATCCTTCTTGATCGCCTGCGCATCGGCCGTGGTCAGGGTCGACACACCACCCCAGCCGGAACGCACGCCGCCCGAGGTGGTGGCGCCGGGAATGACCATCAGCAGGTTCGTTCCCAGGCTCTGGATCTGTTGCTGTACGGCGGCATCGGCGCCCTGACCGATGCTGACCATAGTGATCACCGCGGCGACACCGATGATGATGCCGAGCATCGTCAGCACCGAGCGCAGCTTGTTGCGCCGCAACGCTCGCAGCGCGGTACGCAGGGTCATGCGGAAGAGCTTCATGGAAGGTCCCTTCTACTGCCTAGAGCCGTGATCAGAGGAAGAAAATGGAAAACAGGAAACCTGAAACGGGAAATGGGGAACCGGCCAATTGATCGGTTCTGAGTTTCCGGTTTCAGGTTTCCTGTTTTCCATTGTTCTTTCGTTCTGTTCATCTCATCTCCTCAACGCGACGGCGCGAAGTCGGTAGGGCAGGCACGGCCCACCGTGTCCGAGAGCGTGGCAGCTTCCGGTGGGCCATGCCCAGCCTACGCGGGTCTTGGCAGCCTGTCGGACTTGGCATCCCCTGGCGACCAATCCTGTCCTGAGGCTCCCCGAAGAGGGGAGCGGGCCATAAGAAGAGACGGCGGCTGCAGGGCCGAGCGGTGATGCTCATGTCGTCTCCCGAGCTCCCGCAACCACCGGCGTCTGGCGGACATCGGAGATGATGCGCCCGTCGCGAAAGGTGACGACGCGGCTGGCATAGGTGGCGATGTCCGGCTCATGCGTGACCAGTGTGATGGTGATACCCTGCTCGCGGTTGAGCCGCTGGAAGATCTCCAGGATCTCGACGCTGGTCTGTGTATCGAGGTTGCCGGTCGGCTCGTCGGCGAGCAAGAGCGACGGGCGGTTGACCAGGGCGCGGGCGATGGCGACGCGCTGTTGCTGGCCGCCGGAGAGCTGGCTCGGCACGCTCTGCTCGCGCCCACCGAGTCCGACCGCGGCGAGCGCGTCGCGCGCGCGCTGGTGTTGCTCGCCGAGCGGCACGTCGCTGTAGAACAACGGCAGCTCCACGTTCTCGACGGCGCTGGTGCGGGTCAGCAGATTGAAGTTCTGAAACACGAAGCCAAGCTGTCGGTTGCGGATCGCGGCGCGCTGATCCGGCGACAGCGTCGACACGTCGGCACCGGACAGGTAATAGGTGCCGCGCGTTGGGCGGTCGAGACAGCCGATGATGTTCATGAACGTCGACTTGCCGGACCCCGATGCGCCCATGACTGCAACGAACTCGCTGGTCTCGATATCCACCGACACGTCGCGCAACGCCTCGACCTGCACGTCGCCCAGCTC
>CAZTDK010000153.1:0-10527 GCA_964611965.1 uncultured Binatia bacterium (SeqCode)
GCGTTCCATTTGCCGGTTCTTGATTCCCGGTTCTCCATTCCCGGTTTTCCATTTTCTTTCCTGTTTGCCTCCGGCTCTGCCAGGGTAGGGTGAGGGCCGTCAGCTGGGCGCGCGTCGAGATCCAACGAATTTCCCGATTGACAATTGGTTGGACCATTGGATAAGTGGATCAATCCCAATGCCTGCATCACGACCAAGCGCACTGCCGTTCCGGCCACCGTTGCGGCAACGCATTCACGAGGAAGTGGCGCGCCAGCTGCGCGACGCGATCCTCGACGGCCGCTTCGCCACCGGGCAGAAGCTGCCGCCCGAGCGGGAGCTGGCGCAGGAGTTTCGTGTCAACCGCACCTCCGTGCGCGAGGCCATCAAGGTGCTCGAAGGCCTCGGCCTGGTCAGCGTCCGTCAAGGCGACGGCGCGACGGTGCAACCGCTCATCGACGCGTCGTTCGACGTGCTGGCCCCGATGATCTTCCACGGCGGACGAATCGATGCCGCCCTGGTTGCGGAGATGGCGGAAGTCATGATGCCGCTGCTCTTCGAGATGGCGCGCCTGGCCGTCGAGCGCACGCAGGCGGCCCAACTGGCGGAGCTGCGCTGCCTGCGCGACTTGATTGCGGATCAGCGCCGCGACCGCGAGGCGCGCTTCGCGTCGGGTCGCGATGTCCTCGTGCTGCTCTCCGACATGACCGGCAACCGTGTCTGGCAGATGCTGGCGCGGCGCACGCGGGCACTGCTCGCCTCGGAGCCGTTGCGCGAAGCGCGCCGGCGGCTACGCCGCGATCCCGGCCGCGTCGTGCCGATCATCGATGCCAGCCTGGCCGCCGTCGACGCGGGACGGCCCGATAAGGCGATCGTGGCGCTGCGACGCTTGATCAGCCATGTCGGCGACACCGAGTTGAGTGCACCCCCGGCGCGCGCTCTGGGATGAGTGGGACGGGGGATCGTGACCCTTGATGCGACAAGACGATTGGGGATGGCACCAGTGAATATAGAGAAGAGACAGCATCACGAAAACACGAAATCTCGAAAGCACGAAAAGGGAGCTTGGGCATCCTTCCTCCTTTCGTGGTTTCGCTCTTTCGTGCTTTCGTGATTCTCTTTTGGAGGCACAAACAATGAGCGAGTTCACCGTAACGACACCGACGCAGGAAGCCGGTCTCGATACTGCCATGCAGGTCGTTTACCAGTGGAATTACGAGCCCGAGGTCGACGAGTTGCGGCGGCTCTACGTCAAGGCGACCGAGGCGCAGTGGATTGCGGAGCGCGAGGTCGATTGGAATCGCGCCATCGATCACAAAAAGTTCGCCACCACGCCATTGGGGACCGCGATCCCCGTTGATCAATGCTCCTACTGGAAGTCGATGTCGGAGGAGCTGCAGTGGGAGGTGACGCGCCGCACCGCCGGCTTTCGGCTCAGCAACTTTCTCCACGGCGAGCAAGGCGCGCTGATGGTCGCGGCGCAGCTGGTGAACGCCGTCCCGCATACCGACGCGAAGTTCTACGCCGCCACGCAAACCATGGACGAGGCGCGGCACGTCGAGGTGTTCGCCAAGTACATCAAGAAGCTCGACGAAGTGCGGCCGATTGCGCCGGCCCTCAAGCACATTCTCGATGCGACGCTGCAAACCGATGACTGGATGAAGAAGCTGGTCGGTATGCAGATCGTCGTCGAAGGCCTGGCGCTCTATAGCTTCCGCGAGATGCGCAACCTCACCGAAGAGCCGCTGCTCAAGGATCTCCTTACCTATGTGGCGCGCGACGAGGCGCGCCATCACGCCTACGGTGTGCAGTACGTTGCGCGCTGCATTCCCTGTCTCAACGATGCCGCGCGCGCCGAGCTCGAAGACTTCGCCCTGGAAGCGGCGCGCACATTGATTGATCGCAGCAACCAGATGTCGTTCGTCTCCGCCATCCTGCAGATCTGGCAGGAGGCCGGCATCGACGGCATGGCCCTGCTCACCAGCGTGCAACAGGAACGCGAGGAGCTGACGAAGCATCTGCAGAAAGGACGCCGTCTGGGGCCCGTGCAAGGCTTCGTCATTCCGACGCTGCGGCGCTGCGGGCTGCTCAGTGAACGCGTCGCCAGCCATTTCCACGGCTTCCTGCGCGACAGCTTCAGCGGCGCCATCGTCGGTGACACCCTGGAGGAGTTCCTGCGCTACATTCCCGACCTGCCGGAAGATACGGCGGCCTGGGTGTTGGGGGAGATGCAGTAGGGCCTGCGGCCGGCGTCTCTTCTATGGCGCTCCCCCCTTTGGGGGCTCAGGACAGGATTGGTCGCTAGGAGCTAGGAGCTGCTAAGTCCGACGGCTAGAGCCGATGTCGGGTGCGGGTCAATGCTTTGCCTCGATCTCGGCGAGCATGGTGCGCGCCTCGGCGAGGTGACGAAACTTGCCGACCTGCTGGGCGACCTCGATGGCCTTTTCGAGCAGCGGGACGCTGCGTTCCGGATGCCCCATCTCGCGGTAGGTGGCGGCCAGCTCGATGCGCCCGCCCACGGCGTTGGCGTCCAGCTCGATGGCTCGGGTTAAACAGGCCTCTGCCTTCTTCAAGCTTCCACCCAAGAGCCACGGGAGCTGCCGGTAGAGACCGCCCCTCGCCACCAGGGCGTCGACGTGGTTCGGATTCAGCTGGAGGGCACGGTCGAGCTCGCGATTGACTTCGACCATATTGAACGGATTTGGCACCGCGCCTTCTTCGAGCAGGAGACGCCCGTGATTGGCGAACAGCGCAAAATGCGCGTCGGCATTGCGATCATCGGCGGCCACGGCGCGCTGTGCGAGGCCGAAGCCTTCGCGGTATGCCGCGAGTCGCGCTGGCTTGCTGACGCCATCCTCGCCGCGGTGCAGACAGTCGATGGCGCGCGTCGCCAACTCCTGTGCGGAGTCGCCTTGAATGCTGGCATACGCGGTTTGCTGGGCGCGCAACATCGGCGCGGTGAACAAGCAACCCGCCCCTATAAAGGCGGCGCCGAGTGGTATGACACGCCAATTCATCACGTCCAATATTGAGATACCATCCGTGATCCAAAGCGACAAGAGTGCAAGGCGCGCGGACAGCGTACCAGGGGTGTCGGGCGTCGTTTTACCACGGCGCTTGGAATGGCCGCCGGCGTGTGGTGAAGTGAACCGATGGTGCGCTTGCCGGACGCAGCCGAATCCGAAGGCCTCCTGCTCTCCGGCGTCCAGATCTCGGTTGCCGTGCTGAAGACCGCGATCGGCGCGCTGCAGATTACCGTCTCGGCGGAAAGCGTGCTTTACATCGATCTGCCCGGCCGGCACATGGCGCGTCTCGATGATCCGGGGCTGCGGCGGCGTTTGCTCAGTCGCACCCGCACGCCGGCGCTGCGCGCCGCGCTCGACGAGCTGCGCGAGTACTTCGCCGGCAAGCGCCGCACGTTTACCGTTCCGGTTGCGCCGGCGGGAACCGAGTTTCAACGCCGCGTGTGGCAGGCGATCAGCGGCATCCCATTCGGTGCAACCGTCGCATACGGCGATCTCGCCGCGGCGCTGGGCGGCCTGCATCTGGCGCGCGCCGTCGGCGCGGCGACCGCAGCTAATCCGCTGCCGATCATCATCCCCTGCCATCGGGTCATCGGCGCCGACGGCTCGATGACCGGTTACGGTGGTGGCTTGTCAATGAAGGTGTGGCTGTTGCAGCACGAAGGCGCGCTGCTGGCGTAACTGCCGACGCAGCGCCCGTCGGCGCGGAACGGATGACATAAGTCCTATGGTCCTCTATGTGGTGGGTCGCTGCGAACCTCCGAGTTGGGCAGACTTGCTATGAGAGGCTCGGGCCGCAGGCCACGTCCGGTGCGGGGGCGCGCTTACGCATCGTCCAGTGGCACACCCAACGCCGCCGGGGCGCGCGTCGTGCCGGCGTAGCCCGCCAGCACCAGCAATGTCAGCACGTAGGGCAGCATCAGGAGAAACTGATACGGAATGCGCAGCCCCAACGCTTGCACATGGAACTGCAACGCCGTTGCGAGTCCGAACAGCAGCGCGGCGCCGAGAATGCCCCATGGCGACCAACGTCCGAAGATAACGATGGCCAATGCAATGAAGCCGCGGCCGGCCGACATGCCCTCGACAAAGGTGCGCGCATACGCCACGGCCAGGTACGCGCCGGCGGTGGCGGCCAGCACGCCGCAGCCGAGCAGCGCCAGCAACTGCGTGAAACGTACCGCGACTCCCTGCGCCGCGGCGGCGGCGGGGTGTTCGCCGACCATCCGCAGCTTCAATCCGGGCACCGTACGATACAGGCCGTAACCGAGCAGCGGCACGAGCCCGAAGGCGAAATAGCCGAGCGCCGTCTGCTCGAAGAGCGCGGGACCAACGACTGGCAGTGACGACAGTCCGGGGATCGCCAGTTTCGCAAAGCCGGGCACCGTCAAGGCGGCGCCGGTCACCCCGAAGATGGCGCGATACGCCACCCCGGTGGCGCCCACCGCAAGCAGGTTGAGCGCGGTGCCGACGACCACTTGGTTGCCGCTGTGCACCACGACCACGTATGCGAACAACGCCGCGAGCACCAGGCCCGCGCCGCACGCGGCCAGCAGGCCGAGGGCCGGTGAGCCGCTGAACGACGTCACCGCCGTCGCGGCGAACGCACCGCTCAGCAGCATGCCTTCCAGGCCGATGTTGATCATCCCGCCTTGCTCCGCCAGCAACTCGCCGAGTGCGGCAAGCAACAACGGCACCGCCATCGTGACAGTGGATTGAAGCAGGCTGGCGAGGAGCGAAAGGTCCATCGGCACGGAGCGTACGTTGCACGGCGCGGCGGGGCAAGCGGCGGCGATGAAGGAGCGGTCTCCTTCCTCAGACAGCCGAAGGGAAAATGGAAAACCGGGAATTGTGAACCGGGAACGTAAAACGGGCGAATGGGCATGGCGACCAGTTTACCGGATTTGCATTCCCGGTTTTCCGTTCCCGGTTTTCATTCTCTTTCTGATACGTGCGACTACCAAGTCCGCCCACCCGTTCCGGTACCCTTGGCACACTGCCACGCCTACGATAGAGAACCTCACACGATGAGACCCTTGCTGCACTCTGTTCTCCGTTGATGGTGCACATTCCGATCAAGACGCTGCAGGCCGCGTCGATCCACGTTGGCGAGGTGCCCGCCCCGCCGGTGGCATTCGCGGCGCAGGAGCTGCACCGCTATCTGGCGGCGATCACCGGCGTGGCGCTGCCGATCGTCGCTGCGCAATGGCTGCGAGACTGCAACGCGCTGGTGGTCGGTGCGCCGGCCCAAGCGCCCACTCCGCCACTCCAGGGATACCACGTGGTCCCCGAACCCGGTGGCATCGTGCTCAGCGCCGCGTCGCCGCGATTGCTGCTGGATGCCGTCTACGCGTTGCTGGAGCAGCTCGGCTGCCGCTGGTCGTTGCACGGCTCCGCGGAAGAGCTGGTGCCACGATACCGCAGGGAGACGCTCGACCTGGCACCGATGGCCCGTGCGTCTCCGTTCAGGACGCGTGGCTATACCTCCGACATCATGACCTGGCACTACACGCAGCCGGAGCACTTGCACGATCGGCTTCCCGATGACCGCACCTTCATCGACTGGATGGGGAAGAGCGGCGCGAATGCGTTCTTCTACATTCGGCACCCGTTTGACACGCAGCTCACCATTCCCGAGCTGTTGCCGGAGTTTGCGCAGCGTGGCATCGACCTCGAATACGGTGGCCATGTCATGCCCTTGCTGTTGCCGCGGGCGCTGTTTACCGAGCATCCGGAGTACTTTCCCGCGTCGGCGGATGGTGTCCGTGCGGATCATGGCAACCTGTGCACCAGCAATGCCGCGGCGCTCGCCACGCTGAGCGCCAACGCGGTGCAATACGTGCGTGAATATCCGGAAATGCGCGTGTTGCACATCTGGGGCGCCGACTTGTGGGATGGCGGCTGGTGTCACTGCGCCGCGTGCGCGCAATGGAACGCGCAAGATCAAAGCCTGCGCGTCTGCAACGCCGTTGCGCGTGCCCTGGCGGACGCGGGTGTGGCACGGCCGGTGTGCTACCTCGCCTATCACGACACGCTCGATGCCACCTTCACCCTGGCTCCGGAGCCGAACGTCGTGGCCGAGTTTGCGCCGCGCGAACGCTGCTACGCGCACGCCTTGGACGACGAGACCTGCGGTACCAACCGCCGCTATGCCATTGCGCTCGAACGCTACGTCGAGCGCTTCGCCGGTCGCGTGCGCCTCTTCGAGTACTACGGCGATGCGATCCTCTACTTCGGCTGCGCCATGCCGCTGATGCAGATCATTGCCGCCGACCTGGCATACTATCGGCGGCTGGGCATCCAGGACATTCTGATGTTGCAATTCGGAACCTTCAGCTCCTGGGCATACGCGCTCAACTTCCAGACGTTCGCGGCGGTGACGGCCGGTGCTGTGCCGGCGCAGGCGTGTGCGGACTACTGGCAGCGCTACGGGAAACACGGCTCCGCCGCGCAAACGATCTTTGTGGAGCTCGAAGCGGCGATGCACGGCGTGGTGCGGTATGGTGACATCCGACGCCCCCCACGGACGCCGGAAGCGGCGGCACGGATCCTTCCGGGTGTTGACGGTGCGCTGCCGCGATTGGCGACGTTGGCGCAGCGGCTCGAGGTGCTCGGCACCGACTCCGGGTCACAGCCGGCGGCGCTCGTCGCCTTGGCGGCGCTGTTGCGCTACACGCACGCGATTCTTGCTGCCGTGCGGCACGAGCTGCAGGAAACGGCTGCCGGCCGGTTGCCGTGCGCCAACGAACGTTATGCCGCTGCCTTGCCAGTTCTCGAGGCGGTGGACCGGCGTTTCAAGGGCATATGGGGTGCCGTCGATCTGCCGCTCATCCACGGCTACTTCGCCGCGCTGAGCGAGTGGGGAGACGATGCGAGTGCGCGGTAGTCAGTGATCGGGGATCCGTGAGGAATGGCGAGCCGTTGGTGGACGAGCTAGGGATCACTGATTGCCGGCGACTCGCACGTGGGACAACCAGGAGAAGGCAACGATGCGCAAACGACGCCGTTACGTGTTCTTCGTGCTCTTCGTGCTCATCGTTAGTGGCTGGATGCTGCGCGCGCGGCTGCGCGGCCCGCGCATCAAGTCGGGGAGCTACCTGGTGCTCGACATCGATGGGGTCTACTCCGAAGCCGCGCCGGAAGATATCGTTGGGCGCCTGTTACGCGGGCGCGAGCGCGCGTTGATCGGCCTCCTGACCATGATTCGAGAGGCGCAGGTCGACAAGCGCATCAAGGGGGTGATCGCGCATATCGGCGGCATCGACAGCGGCTGGGCCAAGGTGCAGGACATCCGCGATGCATTCCTGGAATTCAAGAAATCCGGAAAGCCGCTGATCGCGCTCGTTGAGCACGAGGCCAGCGGCGGCAGCAAGGAGTACTACCTCGCGGCCACGGCCGACCGTCTCTATCTCTCGCCCGCGTCGACGGCGCCGTTGAGCGGCCTGGCCGCGCAGTTCGTCTTCCTCGGCGGCGTCTGGGAGAAGCTCGATATTCAAATGGACGTCGAGAAGATTCGCGAGTACAAGACCTTCGGCGACATGATCGCCAACACGCAGATGACCGCGGCGCACCGCGAGATGGCAAACTCGCTCCTCGACAGCATCGATGCGCAACTCGTCAGCGGCCTCGCGCAGGGACGTGGGCTGGAGCCGGCAGCGGTACGCGCGTTGATTGATCAATGTCCGGTGTCGCCGGCGGAAGTCGAGGCGGCGCATCTGAGCAATGGGACGAAGTACTTACAGGATTTGCAGGACGAGCTGGGCGCCGACACGCCGCTGGTGCCGATGAAGGATTATGCGCAGGTGAGCGCCAGCTCGGTCGGGTTGGATGTGGGTCCCAAGGTCGGCGTCGTCTACGCGGTCGGCACGATCGTCACCGGCGAGGGCGGCAGCGGCATCGAGGGGGAGACGCTGGGCGCGCAGACGGTGAGCGACGCACTGGCGGACGCGGCCGACGACGACGACGTGCGCGCCGTGATCTTCCGCATCGATAGCCCCGGTGGCTCGGCGTTGGCCTCCGACCTGGTGTGGCGTGCTACGCAAGCCGTGCGCAAGAAGAAGCCGCTGATCGTGTCGATGTCCGACGTCGCCGGCTCCGGCGGCTACTACATCGCGGCCGGCGCCAACAAGATCGTGGCGCAGCCCGGGACGATGACCGGTTCGATCGGCGTGGTGTTCGCCCGCCCCAACATCCGCGGCTTGCTGGCGCGGCTCGGGATCAATACCGAGACGCTGACGCGCGGGAAATTCGCGGATCTCGACGATGTGACGACACCGCTGACTCCCGACGACCGCCAGAAACTGATCGACGAGATGACGCTCATCTACGACGTGTTCGTGTCGCGCGTCGCCGCGGGGCGTAGCCTGACAGCGGAGCAGGTCAACGCCATCGGCCGCGGTCGCGTGTGGACCGGCGCGCAAGCCAAGGAGAACGGCCTCGTCGATGAGCTCGGCGGCTTTGCGACGGCAGTGCAAACCGCCAAGCAAGCCGCCGGCATCGACGCCAAGAAGGAAGTCGAGCTGGTCTTCTACCCGAAGCATGCGTCGCTGCTCGGACGCCTCGCGGAGCTGCTGAACTCGCAAGCCGCGGACCAGATGCCGAGACAGCTGCGCAGCGTGCTGCGCTCGGTGACGCTGCCGTTCGAGGAGGGCGCGCTGCTGACAGTGATGCCGGAGACGATCGTCGTGCGTTGAAGAGGCCATCTCAGGACCGACTGCTGCAGGCACAGAGACCTGCAGCCACCGGCGATTCTTGAAATGGTGGCGGCAGCCGTCTCTGGCTGCCGCAGCTCGAGACCGGCGCTGAAGGCTGCGCCGCCCGCGGCTCCGAACCTCCGCTACCGCCGTCCGCCCTTCAAGCTCGCCAGAAATCCCTTTAGCGGTTTCGTGTTGATCACGTCCGTCTTCCGCGCCCAGCCGCGGCGCGCCGTGGCGATGCCGAAGTGCAGATAGTGCAGATGGTTCACGCTGTGGGCGTCGGTGTCGATGACCAGCGGCACGCCGGCGTTGACGGTCTTGCGCACGTGTTCATCCTTCAGGTCCATGCGCTCGGGATACGCGTCGATCTCCAAGACCGTTCCGGTGCGCTGGGCCGCGGCGATCACCGCGTCGATATCGAGGTCGTAGGGCTCGCGCTTCTGCAAGACCCGGCCGGTCGGATGGAACAGGATGTCGGCGTGCGGGTTTTCCATCGCCCGGATGATTCGGCGTGTTTGCTCGGCGCGTGAGAGGTTGAAGTGCGAGTGCACGGCGATCCCGACGACGTCGAGCTGCGCCAGTGTCGCGTCATCGATGTCGAGGGTGCCGTCCTTGGTGATGTTCACCTCGGCGCCTTTGAGAACGGTGATGCCGTCGAGTTGCCGGTTGAGCGCATCGATGGCCTTCATCTGCTGTCGCAGCTTCTTCTCGTCGGAGCCACCGGTCATTGCCAGGCCGCGGGTGTGATCGGTGATCGCCATGTATTCGAGCCCGACGCGTTGCGCTTCGGCGACCATCTCCTCGATGGAGTTGGCGCCGTCGGTCCACGTCGTTTGTGTCTGCAGGTCGCCGCGCAGATCGCCGTAGCCGATGAGCGTTGGAAGCGTGCCCGCCAGGGCCGCCTCGATCTCACCGGTCATTTCGCGCAACTCGGGCTCGATGTACGGCAGGCCGAGGACCGCATAGACCTCTTCCTCCGTCTTGCCGGCGACCGCCTGGTCGCCGCGGAAGACGCCGTACTCGTTGAGCTTGAGATGCTTGTCGATGGCGATGCGCCGCAGCGCCACGTTGTGGTCTTTGCTGCCGGTGAAGTAGTTCAACGCCGCACCGAAGCTCTCGGCTGGGACGACGCGGAGATCGACGTCCATGCCGGTGTTGAGCTTGACACTCGATTTGGTGTGCCCCTTCCCGTGGATATGAACCACCTCCGGCATGCCGACGAAGAAATCCATGACGGCATCCGGCTTGGCGGCGACGACGAGGACATCACCGTCGCCGATGGTTTCCTTGCGCCGGCGGATCGAGCCGGCGATCGCTACCTGCTTCACCCCGCGCAGGTGTTCGAGGCGCGCGGCGATGTCGATCATCAACGGCAACGCCTGCCCCAGCGGGAAGCGCCCGGTGCTCGTCTTCAGGAAGCCGATGCCTTTGAGAATTTTCTGCTCGCTCTTCTCTCCGAAGTGCGGCAGCTGGCGAATCTTGCCGGCGTGTGCCGCCGTCTCGAGGTCGTCGACCGTGCGGATGCCAAGCTCCTGATACAGCGTCTTGATATTTTTCGGGCCCAGGCCTTCGATCGCCATCAGCCCGGTGACGTCGACCGGTGTCTTGGCGTGGAGCTCCTCGTAGTAGGGTAAGCAACCGGTCTCGATGAGCGTCACGATCTTCTCGGCAATACTCTTGCCGACGCCGGGGATCGCCTCGACCGCTTTGGTGCCGCCGCGGCGATAGATCTCGGCAATCGGCTCGTCAACCGCTTCGATGGCGTACGCGGCCTTTTCGTACGCGCGCGGCTTGAACGGCACGTCTTCCATGTCGAGGAAGGCGGCGAT
>CAZTDK010000154.1:0-10504 GCA_964611965.1 uncultured Binatia bacterium (SeqCode)
GTGCCTTCATCGACCTGGGGCTGTCCGTCGATGAGTTGCGGCGCCAGCTGCAGCAGGTAGCCCTGAGCGGCTACTCGCTTTCCGCCACACCACGCCGCGTGCACGGAATCGGCGCCGTGAAGTTCGACGTACACACGGCGACGCACGGCCATGCGCACCGTCCTTTCCGCAACATCCGCCGGATGCTCGAGGACAGCACCTTGGATGCCGCCGTGAAGCGGAATGCGCTGGCGATCTTCGCCAAGTTGGCCGAAGCCGAAGGGCGCGTTCATGGCGTGGCCATCGACGAGGTCGAGTTTCACGAGGTGGGTGCGGTCGATTCCATCATCGACATCGTCGGCGCGGCCATCGGGCTGCAGACGTTCGACATCGAGCGTGTCCATGTCTCGTCGCTCCCGCTTGGCGCGGGAATCGTGCAGTCACAGCATGGCCCGTTGCCGATCCCTGGACCGGCAACTGCCGAGCTGCTGCGGGGCTTCGTTACCCGCCCGGGTGACGGTGAAGGCGAGTTGGTGACGCCAACCGGCGCGGCGATTCTCGCCAGCATGGCGACGCCGGAGCCGCTGCCACAGATGCGTATCACGACCGTCGGCTACGGCGCCGGCAGCCGCACGTTGAGCGACCGTCCAAACCTTCTGCGGCTGGTCTTGGGGGAAACCGCCACGGCGGCGGGCCATGACGAACAGGTTGTCATCGAAACCAACATCGACGATTACAACCCCGAGCTGTACGACCACGTCATGGAACGCTTGTTCGAGGCCGGCGCGCGCGACGTGTTCCTCGCCCCTGTACACATGAAGAAGAACCGTCCGGGTGTGATGCTGAGCGTGCTCTGTTCCGAGGACAAGCGTGAGCGGCTCACGGCAATCGTCATGAGTGAGACCTCGGCAATCGGCGTGCGCTATCACGCAGTGCGGCGCCTGGTCCTGAGGCGAGAGACTCGCGAGGTGACGACCCCCTACGGTATCGTCCGGGTCAAGATCGCACACGCTCCAGACGGACACGAAAACGTCGCGCCGGAGTATGACGATTGTAAGCGGTTGGCGCGCGAGCGGGGCGCACCGATCAAGCTCGTTTACCAGACAGCCGTCGCGGCGGCGCTGCAGGGATCAGGCCGGAACCAGTAGCGGCTCGATCCGCAGCTGCCGGCCGAACAGCTCCGCGAATCGTTCGCGCTCCGCTCCCGTTTCGACAATCTCTCCCAGGTGCGGCAGCACGGCCAGCGGCGGCCCGAGCCAATCGGCAAGGACCCCAACATTGGTGGCAGCGGCAAGGTCGGCTTTTGCGGCCAGCGAGTTGATGACGTAACCAACCACATGGAGTCCCACGAAACGGGCATAGCGCATCGTCAGTAAGCTGTGGTTGATTGCGCCCAAACGTGACCCGACGACGACCACGACCGGCACACCAAGACGCGCCGCGAGGTCGGCAAACGTGAGCTGCGGCGTGAGCGGCACCAAGAGCCCGCCGGCGCCCTCGATCAACGTGACGTCATGCAACGAGCTCACGGTGTCATGACAGCGCACGATCCGCTCGAGGGCGATGTCGATCCCCTCTCGCTGTGCCGCCACCGACGGCGCAAGTGGTTCGCGGAAAGTGTAGGGACAGATCGCGCGGAGATCAAGCTGGCAATCCGAGAAGAATTTCAACCGCGCCGCGTCGGCGGCTTGCAGGATGCCGTTCGCGTCAGCCATGCAGCCAGTTTCCGCTGGCTTGAAGACACCCACGCGATGCCCACGCCGCCGCAACGCGGCCGCAATACCGCAGGCGACGGTGGTCTTCCCAACGCCAGTGTCGGTGCCCGTTATGAGGATGCTTTTGTATTGCAAGACGCCAGCTCTTGTAGCTGGCAGTATGTATCAGGCAGTTGATCGTGAATGAAGAGCCGCTCCCCAAACGCGCTACGGTCAGTCGATGAGGACCCACATCGTCCAACCAATCACGCACCACAAGCCGAGACTGATCATCGTCCCCGTCACGAACCCGAAGAACGGGATGTTTCGTGTGTCTTCAGGGGCGAACTCGTCCGCACCCGTGAGCCTGATTGATTGTTCGTAGGTCGCTTGCATCGTCCAACCTCCCGCGCCCCCAAACCCAGAGCAAGTGCCGTGCCCATCCGTGTACCCTGAACGCTGAGTAAATCCAAGCCCACGGGAGGGTGGATGTGCGGAAAACAATTCCGATCCGTGGTTCAAAAGTACACACTGCGTATCAACTTGGCATGGGTTCACCATCAGTTGCGCGGCAAATAGCATCCCGCGATACGGTACACAGGCGATCCAACTCGTCCGCTTCGATACTCAATGGCGGCATGAGCACAATCACGTTTCCCAAGGGACGAAGGATCACGCCGTGCTGCCGGGCGCGGTGGATGACGCGCATACCCATGCGCTCTGCCGCGTCGTAGGGTGTCCGGGTTTCGCGCTCGCGGACCAGCTCGATGCCCACCATGAGCCCCCACTGACGGATGTCTCCCACATGGGGCAGCGGCTGGAGCTCACGCTCCAGGAGCGCTCGGAGTTGCTGGGCGCGCTGGGTGACGCGCTCCAACACGCCGTCGCGTTCGAAGATGTCGCAGCTGGCGATGGCCACGGCACAAGCCAAGGCGTTGCCGGTATACGTGTGACCGTGGAAGAATGTCACGAAATCCTCGTACGGGCCCAGGAAGGTCTCGAAAATTTCCTCCGATGCGAAGGTGGCGGCCAGTGGCAGGTAGCCACCACTGATGCCTTTGCCGACACACATGAGGTCCGGAGCCACCTCCGCATGGTCGACGGCAAACATGCGCCCGGTGCGGCCGAAGCCGGTTGCCACTTCATCGCAAATCAGCAGGACGCCGTGCTCGCGCGTCAGCGCGCGCAATGCTTGCACGTATCCCGCAGGCTGCGCCCACATGCCGGCGGCGCCTTGCATCAGCGGCTCGACAATGAGCGCCGCCAGTTCCCTGCCCTTCGCCTTCAGAAGCGCCGCGGCTTCGTCGATGGCCGCCTGTAATGCCTCGGCTTCGTCCAAGCCGCGCTGCCAGCGATAGACGTGCGGCGGGTTGAGCTTGTGGCAAGGAAATACCAGCGACTTGAAGAAGCGATGGAAGCCTTCGGAATAGCCCACGCTCACCGCTCCCAGCGTATCGCCGTGATATGCCTCGGTGAGGGCGGCGAACTGCGTGCGTCCCGTCTCACCGCGCAGCTGCCAATACTGCAGCGCCATCTTCAAGGCGATCTCGACCGCGGTGGCGCCGGCGTCGGAGTAGAACACGCGCGTCAAACCCGGAGGCGCCATCTCCACGAGGCGCTTGGCGAGGACGATAGCTGGCTCACTGGCCAGGCCCAGAAGCGTTGAATGCGCGATGCGGGCGACTTGCGCGTGCAACGCCGCATCGAGCTCGGGCCGGCGATGCCCGTGAACGTTGCACCATAACGACGAGACGCCGTCGAGATAGCGCCGTCCGGCCGCATCGATCAGGTAGTTCCCTTCGCCGGCAACGATGATCAGCGGATCCTCGGCAAGCCACTCCCGCATCTGCGTGAACGGGTGCCAGAGATACGCGTGATCCCACGCGGCGAGCTGTGACGGCGTCGGCGACATTCGGACCTCACGAATGGTTGCCGATTAGACGCGCACCCGTCAGCTGTCAACGTACCCTGCCGCCAGCGGCCCCGCGGGCGGCGGCCCTGCGGGCGGCGTCTGTTCTATGGCCCGCTCCCTCCTTCGGGGGGCCTCAGGGCAGGATTGGTCGCTGCGGGGCTGCCAAGTTCGGCACACCGGCTGCGCGGCCAACATCGTTTGTTAACGCTCCCTCCGTTGGTTGTTGCTGACACGTGCCGACAGGCTGCTCGGAGGAGGATCTTTGTGATAAACGGCGAGCCGATGATGCGCGAAATGCTTGTCGCGGCGTTAGCGACCGTTCTGATGGCGATCGCGGCGCGTGCGGAGGAGGCGGCGCTGAGCGGCGCGGAGATCTACGACGGCGCCTGCGCCAGTTGTCATGGGACCGATGGACGCGGCGCGCCGCAAGGCACGGCGATCACGGTCCCGCTGCCCGACTTCACCGATTGCAACTTCATCACGCGCGAAGGCGATGGAAATTGGCATTACCTGCTGGTTCACGGCGGCGAGGGGCTCGCGCTGTCGCCGCAGATGCCTGCTTTTGGCAACGTGCTCACCGAGGAGCAGCTGCGAGCGGTGCTGGCCTATATTCGCACCTTCTGTCACGATCCGCGCTGGCCGCGCGGTGAGCTGAACTTCCCCCGCCTGCTGCTCACGACAAAGGCGTTCCCCGAAGACGAGGCGCTGCTTGCCCCCGAGTTCGCGAAGGGGAATGGCACGCGTGACTGGAGCACCGAGCTTTCCGCCGAAGCCCGGGTTGGCGCACGTGGACAAATCGAGGTCGCGCTGCCCCTGACGGTGCACGACGTCATCAACGGCCCGACCACCGGTGGCGTTGGCGACGCGACGCTGGCCTACCTGCACGTGCTCTACGCCGATCTGCCGAGTCAGAGCATCGTCAGTACGGAGCTGGCGCTCACCCTGCCAACCGGCAACCAACATCGCGGCCTCGGCGACGGTACGGTCAGCTTCGAGCCGTCCTTGCTATGCGGCAAACAACTTGGCCCGCTCGTCTTGCAAGGACAGATTCTCGGCGACGCGCCGCTCGATGAGCAGCGCGCCGACCGCGGCGTCCACTATCGGCTCGGGCTGAGTTACCCGCTCTCTCCGGTCAAACGCGCCTGGGTGCCGTCGGTTGAAGTGGAGGAAGTGGAGAACGTGACCGCCGACCACAACACGCTGTTCGTGACCCCGCAGATCTATACGGGTCTGACCAAACGCGGACACGTCGCGGTCGCCCTTGGCGCGCAGATTCCAGTGACCGGGGATAGCGATCCGCTCGATGTCCGCGTGCTGGCATTTCTGCTGTGGGAGTACACGGACGGCGGGTTGTGGTGGTAGGCTCGCGGCGCTTCCATGCGCCTGCTAAGGCAATCCACATATGGCAAAGCTGCGTGTCCTTTTTGAAAACGGTGCTCCGGAGCGCATCATCGAGTTCGACCCGTCGAGGGCGCCGTTTCAACACGACGGCCGGGCGGGATCTATCCTCGACGTGCTCGCCGGGCACGGCATCCATCTCGAGCACGCCTGCGGCGGCAATTGCGCTTGCACCACCTGCCACGTCATCGTCAAGGACGGCTTCAATCGGCTCTCTGAAGCGGAGGAGAACGAGCTCGACCTGCTCGACAAAGCTCCCGGCCTCACACCAACCTCGCGCCTGGGCTGTCAGGCGGTAATCGAGGACGACGCCGAGTTTACGGTGTTGGTGCCCCGCTTCACCATCAATGCTGCGTAAGACGCGGAGCGTAAGAGGCTGCTGGTGAGTGACGACACCGTTGGCGCCACCGGGCGCCTGACGTACGAGGGAACCATCACCCGCATCATCGAACGCGCCCCCGACACGCGCTCCTTCTTCCTGCGCCTACCCGCGTCTCAACCCTTCGCCTTCACGCCGGGCCAATTCATTTCGTGTCTGCTGCCGATCGACGGAGAGATGATCCGCCCCTACTCGCTGGCCTCGAACCCCGAGGAACCGGAGCTGGAGATCTGCCTCAACCGCGTCCCCGGCGGCGTAGGGACGGCATACCTCTTTGCGCTGCAGGAGGGCGCCAGGCTACGTTTCACCGGACCGTGGGGCACGTTCACCTTGGACCAGGCGCCGGAGGCGGAGTGCGTCTTCATCGCCGACGGTACCGGGATCGCTGCCATCCGCCCGATGCTGCGGCGCGCGTTGAACGGCCGCAGCGCACACCCGATCGGCTTGCACTACGCCGCCGCCAGCCGGACGCATCTGCTGTATGCCGACGAGCTCGAAACCGCGGCGCGTGCACACGCCAACTTCACCTTCGTCCCGCTGCTGGGCACGCCGCTGACGGAGGAGATCGAGCGCCGCTACGTCGCCGCGGACACTGACCGCAGCCGCCACTTCTTCATCTGCGGCGTCGGCGACATCGTGCCGCGCCTGCGCGACCTGCTGCGGCGCTCGGGCTACGAACGGCGTGCCGTGCAATACGAAAAGTGGTGAAAGGCAGTGGCGAGTGACGAGTGACGAGTGATATGTAGATCCTGGCAGGCGCATCGGACTCGGCAGCCCGCAGCGACCCATTGGGGCGCGGGCTAAGAAAAAAGACGCCGACCGCGGGCCGGGGGAGCTTTCATGCGAACACGCGAATTGTTGCAGCTGCACAACACTGGACACCAAGGGATCAACGCCCTGTTTGCGAAGGCCCACTCGGCCGACTGGGATTTCGAACGCGACGTCGATTGGACGCTGCGGATCGCGGCCGACGATCCCCTGGTCGATTTCGAGTGGACCGCGTTCTCCAAGACCCCAACGTTCAAAGCCCTGCCGGATGCCGTCAAGGTCCATGTCACGCGGCGCGGCCTCGGCCGCATCCTGAACATCCTGCAAGTCGGTGAGAGCGTCGCCCAGGACGTGTGCGCGAAGCTCGCCCTGCTGTTGCGCGAGGAAGACTACCGCAATCACGCCGTTGCCCAAGCAATGGACGAGGCACGCCACCACCTGGCCTACCGCCGCTTCATCGAGAAGATGAACGAGGACGTCGAGGACATCGACTTCGCCAGCGAGGCGATGTTCGATGCGCTGCTGGCGTCGGACGATCCGGTGGAGCTCGTGGCCACCGAGCAGTTCTTTCTGGAAAGCCTGGCGATGAACATCTTCGAGGGTATCCAGCGCCACGCCACAAACCCGCTCTTGCGCAATATCATCACTTTGATCACGCGCGACGAGAGCCGTCACATGGGCTTCGGGATCCTCTACGTCGCCGAGTGGATGCGACAGCATGCACTCGACGAGCAAGTTAACTTTGCGCGCCGCTGGCTCGGACAGATCTTCATGGTGGTGACGGATCAACCCGGACCATTGCTGCTGGCGCGGCTGATTCGCCGCATGCGCGACGCCGGCGTCGACGACGCCGACAGCCTCGCGCCGCAGCTGCTGCGCGAGCAACAGGACATCAACGCGGCCGAAGCCGCTGAGGTGCTCTCCGGTCAGCGCCTGCCGCACCTCTTGAAGAGCGCCCGGCGGGCCGGCCTCCTCAAGCCCGAAATCGTCGAAGCCCTTGGGCTCGACGCGCATCCGCTGGTCGTCGCCGTGCAGCGGCACACCGGCGACGTCGACGCGTTGTGACTCCCTCGCTCCGCGCCGAAGTCTAGCGAGGCGCGCCTCCGACCAAACGAAGCATGCGCGCCTCGCGCACGTAGCGCGTAGCACGTTGTCTTCCACGAGCCACGAGCCACGTGCCACGTGCCACGCGCCACGAGCGGGGCGCGTGCGTGTGCGCTTCAAACATTCCAGGGATTACTGCTGCATGCGGCCGATCATGCGTTTCACGTAGTCGTGGCAGTTGTTGGCGAAGAAGTCGTAGCCGCTGCGCTTGGGCACGCCGGTAGTTCTCAACGCCTGCCGCTGCTCTTCGACGGTGGGATACAGGCCGGGCTCCCCTCTCGCCAACACCGACCTGACATTTGCCCGGTTGAAGGTGCCGGCGTACTCGAAGCCTCGATCAACGTCGATCGCACTGGGTTGCCAGCTCGCGGCGAAGTCTCCTCCTCTGGCGAACTGTGGCTTGATAAGATTGCTGGTGAAGCTCGTGACTCTGCCGTCGTTGGTCTGGAACCCACGCATGGCCACGTCGGTGAACGCGTACCCGTTGGGGCCGACCACCAGAAGTCCCTCGTGGTAGAAACCGAGCGTATGCGCTTCGAGCAACGGACTGGTGAAAGTCGGGATCCACGTCGATCCTCCCAGTCGCATGCGCACTCGGAAGACCAGGGCATCCTCGGTGTTCGACGGGTTCGAGAAATGTTGCGTGGCCAGGTCACTGACCTCGCCGACCGTATAGGCCTGCGGGCGATAGCCGATGCCCGAGAGCTCGCGCGCCGAGAAGATCCCGCCGACGTTGTACTCGATCGATTGCACCAGCGCGGGCACATCCCATTTGCCGTGATGGTAGCTGGACAGGACGGTTTGGCCGCCGCCAATCGCCGTATCCACCAGCGTGCGACCGTAGAACGCCGCGCTCGATCCGGCGAGACGATCGAAAACCGGCAGCTCCCCGATCCCTTCGACCGCGACCGACGACGTGAGGAAGGCGAAGTTGAGCCAGGTGCGGCCGGTGGGACGATGCCAGACCTCCGGGAGATTGGCGATCAGCGTCGCCCCGCCGACAATCTGGCCGACGATCGGCACCAGCGGCACGACATACCCGAGGACCCCGTGGGTCAGCGGACGGAAGGCGCGATTGATGTCGTGGCTGAAGCTGGCGTAGCTGAGCCCGCTCGGGTCGACGTTGCCGATGGGATCGCCGCCGCCGTAACTGTAACGGTGCATGCTGTCGACGGGATCGCGCGCCGTGAAGGTCTGCAGGTCGGGCAGATACCAGCGCGCCCGCAAATAATAGAGACCTGATATCGCATCGCGATACTCGCCGGCGAACTGGAACGGGTTCAGGGTCATGTCGTAGTTGCTGAGGGCTTGAGGGCTTGAGGGTTTGGGGGCCTGGGAGACTGCCGGGCTCGCCGTTCCACTGTTCTCCGATGCCGGCGCGCCGTACGGCTGGTAGCGATTCGGGCTCAGCGTCTGCTGCGCCGGCACATACACGCCGGCCACGTCCTTGCGCGGCTGGCAGCGCATCTGCTCGGTGCCGTTGCTCAGGTACGTCATGTCACCGACGTAGCTCGACCACGTGGCTGTCGACGCTTGCAGGATGTTGGTGGCCTGCGGCGTCGATCCGGCATTGTAATAGAACTGCAGCCCGTCAGCGCTCGCCAGCGTCGACGATGCCATCAGGCTGGCGGGATAGTACGCGTACGCCGCAGCCTGTGCGGCCCCGCTGCGAGCGCTGCGCAGACGGTTGCGCTGGTCGTAGCGGAACTCCGTGGTGTAGGCGCCGCCTGGCATTGGTCCCACGCCGCGCAGGTTGCCGTTGGCAGCTGCCACGGCGCCGGTGCCCGGGTTCGTCGTGCTCGGAACGAAATTGTCCCAGGTGAGATACACGGTCGTCGCGGCCTGGCCGTCGACCTGCGTCGTGACTGCCGTGGGCGCGCCGTCGGCATTGTACGAGTACGTCGTCGTGGTCGTCTGCGTTAGCGCACGGCAACGTACCGCGATGCACACGAGCGCCAGGGCGAGGCATGCCGGCAGACCGGCGGCGACCGATCCGGCTCCTCCGCCCCTACGGCACTCACGTGGCATGGCGTAGCGAGCCCCTTTTACTCATCGTCACTCTCGTTGATATCCTCGATCAAATTCGGATTGCGGTGATACTCCATGATGTTCTCACGGATACGCGCTGAGTACTGCTGGCAATTGTTGGTGAACTTGTTGTAGTGCGGCATTTCTTCGAAACCATGCCCCTCCGCCATGACGCGGTAACTCGCTTGCCCTGCTACATTGAGCTCGCTGGCAAATGCGTCCTTCACCCCTTGTTGGCTGAAGGCACCCACGAACTGAAGCTGCCGTGTCGAGCGGCCTGTGCCGATAAATGTTGAAGGTTCGTCGATGGCCGCCCGCTCCTTCGACCAATAGACATAGGTCGCGTACGCGTCCTTGCCGGCGAAGTTCACCTCACCCATCCAGACGCCATCCTGACCGACGGCAAGCAGCGCTTCGTGATAGTTGCCGATGTGGAACTTCTCCATCCACGGCGTCGTGAACTCGGGCAGGTTCTTGTAGCGTACGCGAAACACCAACGCCTGGTCAGCGTTGCCATTGCGAAAGTGTGAGGCGGTCATATTGTCGAGATCGTCGGTTGTCAGGCCGTAAGGCTTGTACCCGATACCGGCCGCCCAGCGCCCCGAAAGCATGCCGCCGGCGGTGTACTCCATGCCTTGCCCGACTGCGGCCCAATCGAAGCGCCGGTGGCCGGAAAACCCCGAGGCGATCGACTGGCCGGTGCCGAGGGTCGTGTCGACCAGGTGACGGGCCCCAAAGCTGGCGGCAGTGCCGCCAGGCAACTCGGGAAGACCGAACCACCCCGAGGTTCCCACTTCGGCGAGCACGCCCGCCGCCAGAAAAACATCGATACCGCCGGTGTCGTGCTTGAGGCCGTGCCAGTAGCCCGACGGATTGGCAATGATCTGCGCGGTGCCGATGATGCCGCCGAGAAAGATGCGCGACAGCGTTCCCCGGGCGCCGTTCCCGTTGGCGTGCAGATCGCGGAGGAACGTGCGCGCTCCCGCCTCGGCGCTATGCAATCCGCTCGGGTCAATGCGGCCGATCGGGTTGCCCGCGGTGTAGCTGTAGCGATGCATTTTGTCACCGTGGTCGCGCTGTAGGAACGTTTGATATGTCGGCAAATACCAGCGTGCCCGCAGGTAGTAGAGGCCTGACGCGGCATCGCGATACTCGCCGGTGAACTGGAAAGGGTTCTGGGTCAGGTCGTAGTTATTGAGGGCTTGGGGGCTTGGGGGCTTGAGGGCTTGGGAGACTGCCGCG
>CAZTDK010000155.1:0-10487 GCA_964611965.1 uncultured Binatia bacterium (SeqCode)
CGCTCGCGTTGAAGTCACTGCATGAAATCGCGGCGTTGGCCTTGCCGTTGATGACCGTTGTGCGCTTGCGCCCGGGGAGGAGGGCTGAACTGGAACCACCGCCCTGGATTCCTACCGCGAGCGTGGTCAAAATGCCGTCGGACGGCGGTCCCTCAACGCATCCGGCGGCGGTCCCGGATGTCATGGTCACGCTCGTGACCTGCGTCCCCTTATTCGCAACGTTGCCTCTGAGGACGAAGTAGACGTGATTGTCATCGGACTTACACGTCACGCCACTCATGCCCCAACTCGATTGCACCGTAGCCATTGCGAGGCTCACGCCGAGCAGCACTGCCGCTGGGCGTAGGCGCATGGCAGCACCGCACGTTGACCAAATCCACCTGAAACCCATTGGGCTCACCGACTCCCGCCCCCATGCCGCAGAATTGAAAAGCAACTCGGTACGGCCTGAACTACAATTTTCAACGGACATCCGGGGCATATCGCAGCGGCAGCGATATCTCAAGGGAAAAGTATCACGCGCACACGAGCGTGCAGCGAGCGTTGACATCTGCACCCGGCTGCGCGAAGCACCCAGGAAGGATGCGGTGCGACCCTGACGGCAAATGTTCGGGGGAGGAGCGTACGACGATGAGCGAATACAGTGCGTGGTTTGAATGCATCAACGGGTGCCCGACCCGCTTCAGTCTGTTCGAGATCGTGTATCGGTGTCCGCACTGTGGCGACTTGCTGGACGTCCAGCACGACCTCGAGGCCTTGAAGCGCCGCTCGGCGGCAGCGTGGATGCAGCTATTCGACGACCGCTACCGCCACAACGTGTTTCCGTACGGTTCGGGCGTGTGGGGCAAGAAGGAGTGGGTGCTGCCGTACATCGACAACGAGAACGTGGTGTCGACGTACGAAGGCGGGACCAACCTCTTGTGGGCTGATCGTTATGGCAAGCTGCTCGGCGTCGAGGATCTATGGGTGAAGCAATGTGGCAACTCCCACACCGGTTCGTTCAAGGACCTCGGCATGACGGTCTTGGTGTCTGCGGTCAAGCAGATGATAGCCGAGGGCCAGCAGATCACCGCGATCGCCTGTGCGTCTACCGGCGACACGTCGGCCGCCCTAGCCAACTACTGCGCCGCGGCCGGGATTCCGGCCGTGGTCCTGTTGCCACGCGACAAAGTGTCTCCGGCGCAGCTGGTTCAGCCGCTCGCCAACGGCGCGCTCGTCCTCAGCCTGGACACCGATTTCGATGGCTGCATGGCGTTGGTGCAGCAGATCACCACGCAGCGTGACGTCTACCTTGCCAATTCGATGAACAGCTTGCGGATCGAAGGCCAGAAGACGGTAGCCATCGAGTTGGTGGAGCAGTTCGACTGGGAGGTCCCCGATTGGATCATCATTCCCGGCGGCAACCTTGGAAACGTGAGTGCGCTGGGAAAAGGCTTCTTGATGATGCGCGAGCTCGGGCTCATTCAGAAGCTGCCGCGCATCGCCGTCGCCCAGGCGGAGAACGCCAATCCGCTGTATTTGTCGTATCTCAAGCACTTCGAGTCCTTCACCCCCGTGCAAGCGAAGAAGACGCTGGCGAGCGCGATCCAGATCGGCAACCCGGTCAGTTACAAGCGCGCCACCCGGATACTGACGCAGTTCGACGGCGTCGTCGACCAGGCCAGCGAGTCCGAGCTCGCCGACGAAGCGGCGCGTGCCGATCGCACCGGGATGTTCAACTGCCCGCACACCGGCGTCGCTCTGGCGGTCCTACGCAAGCTCGTTGAGCGCAAGGTCATCCGCTCGAATCAGCGTGTCGTCGTCATTTCGACGGCACACGGCCTCAAGTTTGCCGACCAGAAGACCGCGTATCATCTCGGCCAGATCCCTGGCGTGCACTCGGTCCATGCGAATCGGCCGGTCGAGATTCCGGCTGACCTGCGCCAGGTCAATGACGCCATCCGGCGCTACGCCGACAAGATCAAGCTCCTGGAGTCGTAAGTGGCCACCGACACACCGACACGATCGAAACCCGGCCCGAGCACCCAAGCCGTCCACGCCGGCGAGCCCCGGGTCAAGGCGGGCAACGCGATCACCACGCCCATCATGCAGACGGCGACGTACACGTTCGCCGATTCCAACGAGATTGCCGACCACTTCGAGGGGCGCATCGACCGGGAGGAGTACGGCCGCTACGGCAATCCCACGCAACGCGTCGCCGAGCAGAAGCTCGCCGCCCTCGAAGGCGCCGAAGAGGGCCTGTTGTTCGCCAGCGGCATGGCCGCAATCACCACCACCCTGTTCGCGATGCTCTCGAAAGGCGCCCACGTCGTGGTGACCGACGATGCGTATCGGCGCACACGCCAGTTTCTCCATCAGATCTTGCGGCGCTACGGCGTCGAGGTGTCCACCGTTCCCGCCGGCGACTACCAGCGCATGGAGGAAGCGGTCCGCCAGACGACGCGCGTGATCTTCAGCGAGTCGCCCACCAACCCCTACAACCGCATCCTCGACCTCGAACGCGTCGCGGCCATCGGCCGGCGGTACCGCGTCAAGACGATCATCGATTCGACGTTCGCCACGCCGATCAACCAACGGCCGCTTGAATTCGGTATCGACCTGGTCATCCATTCAGCCACCAAATATCTCGGGGGACACAACGACCTGATGGCTGGGGCGGTGTTGGGAAACGCGGACCTGGTGCGCGCCATTCGCGAGCTGCACGGCATCACCGGCGCCGTACCGGATCCCTTTGCCGCGTACCTACTCATTCGCGGCATCAAGACACTGGCGCTGCGCGTCACGCGTCAAAACGAGAATGCCCAGCGGATCGCGGAGTTTCTCGAAGCCCACCCCAACATTGAGCGGGTGCACTATCCCGGCCTCGCCAGTCATCCGGAGCATGCCCTTGCGGTCCGGCAAATGCGTGGCTGCGGCGGCGTCGTCTCCTTCGAGGTCCGCGGTGACCTCGACACTGCGTCGCGGCTGGTCGATGCCTGCCGCATCCCACGGATCGCGCCGTCGCTCGGCGGCGTCGAAAGCCTGATCGAGCAACCGGCGTTGATGAGCTTTTACGAGCTCAGCACCGAGGAGCGTTTGCAGGTCGGCATCAAAGACACACTGGTCCGTTATTCCGTCGGCGTCGAAGACGGCGATGACCTCATCGCCGACCTACACCAAGCGCTGGCTCAGCTTTGAAGCCCCACGGAACGTGAATGCCAACAGCCGCTGCGCGCTTTCAGCGCCGACGGAACGAGTCGCGATTGGTCAGGGGCACGCCGAATCTTTCGGAATCGCCACGGCGTTGTTGCCGGGGCCGCCGACCACGCAAGCAGTCCCCAACGTTGGCCCGGCACTGCACGGCCCGTTCGCCGCGGTCAGTGTCCAGAAGCCGGCTGGTGAAGCCTGCTTGCCCGTGCAATTGGCCTTGAAGGTCGTCACCTCTCCTGCGGAGCCGGTATATTCAAAGCAGCTTGTCGGCTTGAACGCACCCACGCTCTGCTCGATGTAGCAACAGGCCGTGCCGCACACCGGGGCCGGGGGCGCCTGCGGGCACGTGATGTCCGGCAGGTTGTCGCCGTCCGAGTCGATGGCCATATCGACCGTTGCCAAACCTGCCTCAGCGTCGCTGGTCTTGTTCGGGTCGCTCAGAGGGGACGCTATGTTGTGCATGATCGGCCTCACCGCAGTGAGCCATTCCGAAGCGCGCGGATACTGTTCGGCGATCGCCTGCTCCGCCTCGCACTGATGTGCCGTGGCGATACAGTTGACCCATTCTTCAACGGTATTGGCTGGCCCGGGCGAGCCGTCGATCGAGCCGTCGCCGCCGAAGTTCTGGCACCACAGGTCGATTTGCTTGGTATTGATCGGCACCGGAACCGTTGGGGAGTTCTTGCCCGTGATGTCATCGAACGTATGCGTAAGCAGAACATTGAACATCGGGTCACATTTCTTTCGGATGTTCGCGGTCAGCTTCTCTTTCAGGCTCTTGCCGGCGTTGCGCGTATCGTTGAGCTTGCGAAACTGCGTGATACACACGCGCGCCGCGGCGTTGTCGATGGCGGCATTGTTACGGATCGTCTCCACGGAGATCTTCTGCAGACAGGCGGAGATCGCCGCGATCTGCGCCTTGAGATACTTCACTCCTTCAGCCCTTACCGCCTTTTGACAAGCGTTGAGGCTGACTTGATTGGGCGGTGGCGAGACCGCGAAGCTCGGCTGGGCAGCCAACGCGCAGAGCATGAACGCTGCGAAGACGCGGCGCTGCAATTGAACCATGTCAGTTACCCCCTTCTGGACCTAGCACGCCTGTGATGATCTGACCGTCAGACAATTCCTGTAGGGAGTGTGGTGCTGTTACCCTTTGGTTGTCAAGTTAGGGATTTCCCTAACCCACGCCAGCGCACCGATGCGCGGTGCGGCCTTGGCGGTCGCGTGGGGAATTGAGCCGACGCACTTGAAGCGGCGTTCGCCGTTGCACGCCCGCTCATCCAGAGGGGAGCGGGATCTCCGTGGCGGTTCGACGCCACGACCGTTGCGGGTATACCGGCAGCGGCGCGGTCTCATTGTCGACCGCGCCGCTGCCGTGGGAGGGATTTACCGACTGCGGATTACGGACACGCCGAATCTTTCGGAACCGCCACGGCGTTGTTCCCCGCACCGCCTACCACGCAGGCGGTGCCAAACGTTGGACCCGCGCTGCAGGCCCCGTTCGCCGCAGTTAGCGTCCAGAAGCCGGACGGCGACGCCTGCTTCCCCGTACAATTGTTCTTGAACGTCGTGATCTCGCCCGCGGAACCGGTATATTCGAAGCAGCTCGTCGGCTTGAACGAGCCCACATTCTGCTCGATGTAGCAGCACGCCGTGCTGCACACCGGTGCCGGCGCCGCTTGTGGGCACGTGATGTCCGGCTTGCCGTCGTTGTCCGAGTCGATGGCGCTATCCACCGTCGTCAGGCCGGCAATCGCATCGTTCGTCTTGTTCGGATCGCTTAGCGGAGAGGGAATCCCCGGCATGACGAGCTTCACCGCGCTCAACCATTCCGAGGCACGCGGAAACTGCTCGGCGATCGCCTGGTTCACCTCGCACTGATGCGCGGCAACGATGCAATCAACCCATTCTTGCACGGTGGTTTCGGGCGGAGTGTGCGTGCCGTCGATCGAGCCATCGCCGCCGAAGTTCGTACACCAGAGATCGAGTTGCTGCGTGTTGATCGGCACCGGAACTGTCGGCGACCCTTTTCCAGTGATGTCATCGTCGATGTGCGCCAGGAGCGGATTGAAAATTTTGTCGCATTTGTTCCGGATCTTCTGGGTGAGCTTTTCCTTGAGGCTCTTGCCCGCATTGCGCGAATCGTTCAGCTTGCGGAACTGCGTGATACACACTCGCGCCGCAGCGTTATCGATGAGGGCGTTGTTGCGAATCTTCTCTACCGAGATCTTTTGCAGACAAGCGGAGATCGCTGCGATCTCCGCCTTGACGAACTTCACGCCTTCGGCCTTGACGGTCTGCTGGCAGAGATTGAGACTCACCTGGTTCGGCGGGGTCACCGCGAAACTCGGGCGGACCAAGGTTGCCAATACTACGGCTGCGGCAAAGGCGCGGTGCAGTTCAATCATATCCATTTCCCCCTTTAAGACGGCAGCGATCCCTTCATTGGAACCGTGCGCGCAAGATGCTCGCATCCAATTTGGACCGCCTACCCTCCTATTGTCAAGCAAGGAATCACACCAAGGCCTGCGCCCGGCGACGTTCTACGGTCCGCTCCCCTATTGGGTCGCTGCCGGCCACCGCGTCCGACACACCGCTACCAGAATCCGACAGTGTGGCGGGCAATGGATCGCAGACAGCGAGTCAGCGGCGCGCATGGCGACCGCTGGACTCGACGAACGCGGCGATGCGCTTGAGTCGCCGTTCATAGTAGCCCAACGCCCGCATCGACAGCGGCTCCGAGTCCACGGCCCGCCAATCGCCGCCGTCGTCGCTCGCGTAGCCGACACACAGCCGGCCCTCGTCGTCCCGTAAGAATGCGAGACGCACATGGATACCGGGGTCCTTCACGAGCTCATACAGCGGCCCAGCCAAAACCAGCGTCTCACCCCGCGCAAACGCCGCCGGAACACCGAGCTTGTCGAGGAAGCGTTGCGCCTTGACGGAGGGAGCCATCATCGGATCGCGTCCTCGCCGGTGATATCGCGCCCAATGATGAGCGTGTGCATGTCGTGGGTCCCTTCGTAGGTGTTGACGGTCTCGAGATTGAGCATATGGCGAATGATCGGGTACTCGTTGACGATGCCGTTGGCGCCGAGCACATCGCGCGCCAGCCGCGCGATCTCGAGCGCGTGACTGACATTGTTGCGCTTCGCCAACGACACTTGTTCCGGCCGCAGCTTCCCCTGGTCCTTGATCGTGCCGAGCCGCCACGCCAACAGCTGGCCTTTGGTGATCTCGGTCAGCATGTGCACTAGTTTCTGCTGGACGAGCTGAAACCCGGCGAGCGGCTTGTCGAACTGCTTGCGATTCTTGGCGTAGTCGAGCGCCGTATGGTAGCAGGCCATCGCCGCACCGATGGCACCCCACACGATGCCGTAGCGCGCCTGGGTGAGGCAGGAAAACGGTCCCTTCAGTCCGCCAACACCGGGCAGCATGCTGTCGCGCGGGACGCGGACCTCCTCGAGAACCAGCTCCGAGGTAATCGACGCTCGCAGCGAAAACTTGCCCTTGATGTCGTGTGCACTGAAACCGGGCAGGCCCTTCTCGACCAGAAAGCCGCGAATGCCCTCCGGGGTCTTGGCCCACACGATGGCGACATCCGCGATGCTGCCGTTGGTTATCCACCGCTTCGTTCCCGAGATGATGTAGTGCTCACCATCGGGACGTGCCCGCGTCTCCATCGCACCGGGATCGGAGCCGTGGTCCGGTTCCGTGAGCCCAAAGCAGCCAATGGCCGTCCCGGACGCCATCGGCGGAAGCCAGCGCTGCTTCTGGGCTTCCGAGCCGAAGGCGTGGATCGGATGCATGCACAGGGAGCCTTGCACGGAGACCATCGAGCGCAGTCCACTGTCGCACCGTTCCAGCTCCTGGCAGATCAGGCCGTACGAAATGTTGTTGAGCCCGGCGCAGCCGTAGCCCTTCAGATTGGCCCCGAAGAAGCCGAGCTGCGCCATGCGCGGGATGAGGTGGCGGGGAAACTCTTCGCGTGCGTGGCAGGCTTCGATGGTCGGTACCGCCTCGCGGTCGACGAAGTCACGCACCGTCTTGCGGATCATGCGCTCTTCGTCCGTCAGCAAGTCGTCGACAGCGTAGTAGTCCACGCCAGCATATGGCGTCATCAGCATCCCTCCATCCGAGTTGGCATGTTACCCCGAGGGCATGCGCGCCAGCAAGGTGAGCGCAGAAGCGCATTAGCCCCGCCGGGCTGTCCTTGACATATTGATCAGCCCGACTAACGTGGCACCGTGCATATCGAGACCCTCAAGGTGTTCTGCGACGTGGTGGAGACCGGGAGCTTCTCCATGGCGGCATCGCAGAACTTCATCACGCAGTCGGCGGTGAGCCAGCAACTCCGGTCCCTGGAGTCCAAGTACCACTGCAAACTGCTCGAACGCGGCCGCTCGGGCGCAAAGCCGACGCCGGCTGGGGATATCTTGTACCGTGCGAGCCGCGACATCCTCGAACGCTATCGCGAGATCGAAACCCAGCTGCAGGAAAGCGCCAAAGTCGTCAGCGGCGCGCTCCGCATCGCCATCGTCTACAGTGTCGGGCTGCATGAGCTCCCCCCGTATCTGAAGGAGTACTTGCGCGAGTTTCCCCAGGTGAACGTGCACGTGGAGTACTCGCGGCCCAACAAGATCTACGACGACGTGATCGCCGGCCGCATCGATTTGGGGATCGTGGCCTATCCCGCCAAGCACCCCCAAGTCACCGTCATCAACTTCCGCGAGGACCGCCTGGTCCTCGTCGTGCCCCCGCAACACCCTTTTTCGAGCCTGAGAAAAATCAACATCGGACGTCTCGATGGCGAGGCCTTCGTGGGCTACGAGCGCGACATTTCGACTCGCAAGGCCACGGATCAGCTGTTCAGAGATCACGGGATCAACGTCCGCTACACCGGCGAGTACGACAACATCGAAACCATCAAACGCGCCGTCGAGATCGAGCAAGGGATGGCCATCGTGCCGCTCGCCTCGGTACAACACGAACTGGCACAGGGGACGATGAAAGTCGTTCACCTGTCCGAGGAAACCCTGCTGCGCCCGCTCGGCATCATCCACAAGAAGGGCCGGCACTTGTCACCAGCGGCGGTAAAGTTCATCGACGTCTTGCGGCGCAAAGACCTGCTGGATCTGCGCGACCAATAGGGATGACGGGGGTTGCGGGCTTGAGGCTTTGGTTTCAATCCAGCAGGCGTCGGGTTCCACCCCCTCAAGGCCAACCCGCCCGCTGGCCCACTGATCCCTGTACAGCGCTCAGTGGGCCAGCACGTGTCGAACGGTAGCCAGCAGCTGGTCGCCCCAGCAAGGCTTTGTCAGAAATGCGTCAGCCCCCAGGCGGCGCACGAACGCCGCGGTGTCATCCTCGCTGCGGCCACTGACAACGACGACCTTGGGGCGTTGTGAGAGCTGGGGTTGCGCTGCCTCGCCGCGCAGCGATCGGATGACCTCCCAGCCGTTCATGCCCGGCATCTGCAAGTCGAGCACGAGCACATCAATGTGTGTCCGCAACAGCATCTCGGGCACCTCGCAGCCGTCATTGGCCGTCAGCACCGCGTAGCCGCCACGTCTGAGAATCCGCGCCAGGAAGCTCAGGAACTTCATGTCATCGTCAACTATCAGAACCGTCGGAGATTCCATGGCCCTCTCGTCGTGCATAAACCTCTAGACTTCGTTCCAAGCTTCACGCACCATAGCGACGTTCAACAAGCCCTGATGAAAGTGCGCGCCTTGCAGCCGGACGTCAAGACATGAACGACGCTTTCAGGTTTGCGGTCGGCGCCGTCGGCCCTGCGGACATGGCCGCCTTGCGTCAACTCGCGAGTCTCCTCACCGACATCCGGCACGACGTAGCCGTCGAGTGGACGCAACGACTGATCGCCACGGAGCCGGAGCATTTGACTAGCGGCGAAGTTTCCGCCGCACAGTTGATACAGCTGAACGAGGCGTTTCTCAATTTGGTCCTGGGCCACGTCGAACAAGACAACCTCACGGGTTTGTATGAGATCTATTACACCTCAACGCGCCGGTTGCTTGAAGCCGACCTCGTACGCATCCCCTCCCGTCCGATTTCACTGATGGGGATGCATACTTCGGCGTGCGTCAGTCTCAACGTCATTCAGGAATTTCTGGGACCGGGCAACGATCGGCTGATGACGGCCTACACCAAGCTGTCCCTTCAACTCATGATGCTGGTCGGCCAAGCCTACACGGATACGCGCGAGGCATACCTGCAGCGCACGTTCGAGCAGATCAATACGGTGTCGCATGAGTTGCGCACGCCGTTGGCGCATCTATTCAGCTATCTTGAGCTCCTGCACGCCGGCGAGTTCGGCAGCGTGTCCGCCGAACAAGAGCGCGTGCTCAGCGACCTGATCCACGAGGCCGACGAGCTGCTGCTGCTGCTCACCGGCACACTCGACCTGTCGCGTCTCGACACCGGTCGCGTCGTCGTGCGCAGCGAGGAGTTCAGCCTCGCCGCGCTGTTGGCTGAGTTGGTGAACGCGACGCCCCACGAAGGCGTCGCGGTGACGTGGTCGGTCGCGCCGGATCTCCCCATGTTGGCCACCGACCGGGTCAAGCTGAAGCAAATTCTCGGCAATTTGCTGCGCAATGCGTTGCGCTATGGCGCCGGCGCGCCGGTGACCATTCGTACCCGCACGGCGCAGTCTGAATTGGTGGAAATCAGCGTCCTGGATCAAGGTCCGGGAATCCGTCCCGAGGACCTGCGCATCATTTTTGAGTTCTTTGAACGCGGCAATGGCGCCGGCCTGGCACGCGACGGCTACGGCATCGGGCTGCATGTGGTCCGACGCCTAGTCAACTTGCTCGCCGGCACCATTAGCGTCGACAGCAGCCCCGGGCACGGCGCCTGTTTCCGCGTAACGCTGCCCTTCCGCCTTCCAGATGTGGCCGCGGCCGCCGGCAAGTGGGCCTGAGGCCTGCGGCGACGTCGCCGCTTGGGTTGCTCTCTAGATTCCTCACAACGCAGTTGACTTCCGCTGCTGACCTGGGCTAATTGAGAATGAGTTTCAAAATCGAGCATGACGACGCGGCACACACAAGGCTCAAATCGCTGGGTGGCACCCGGGGCCGCGGCCGTCCTGGCATTCGCTGTCGTGCTTCTACCACAGCCAGCCCGCGCCGGTACCGTGCCGCCCGATGCGGTGCGTCGAGTGCTTACGATGCTCGAAGCGGCAGCCGAGGACTATCGAGAGGGTGTGCGCGACGGCAGCGTTGTCCGCGCCGTTGAGGTCGAGGAGGCAACCGCTTTTCTTGAGGAGTCGCAGCAACGCG
>CAZTDK010000156.1:0-10429 GCA_964611965.1 uncultured Binatia bacterium (SeqCode)
CCCAAGCCGCCCTGGCCGCGTGATGCGGCTAGCATCACTTTCCTGTCGTGCACCCCCCGAATGCCGAGCTTGCCCCGGCGGGCGCGCTTCAGGATTCGATCGTCGCAGGTCACGAACCACTCTGCCCGGCCACGCTCCGCGCTCGCCAGGTGAAGAGCGTCGAGTGGTTTGATGCCCTGGGCTTCGATCGCTTTGGCCCGATCCAGCAGCGCAGGGTCCGCCGTCACAAAGGTCGCTGCCAGGTCGAGGTATGTCGCGACGTATTCCCGGCGCTCGACCAATGGGCTCATACGGTTCTCGTAGACGAGCGCGGCGGAACCGACCAGCTTGAGTTCTCCGGACTCAATCCACTCCAGAATCGCCAGCACGGCCTCTGTTTCCAGTCGATTGCGCGCAAGTTGTTGATCATCAAACGGGCGATTCAATGCGCTCGCGTCGAGGTAGACCTTCACGGCTGAACCTCCCTCCGGAGCCCTTTCGGATTCGTTCTCACGACCGTCCGATACCACAACCCGCCTTCGGGTTGGAATGCCGACGAACTGGACCCGCACCATGGCCCCAGACACAGCGTGCTCTTGCTAGACCAGCTCGACCGATCGCTGTTGGTGCGTCATCGTCGCACAAGTGGAGGGTGGTCGATTATCCGGCGCTGAGAGTCGCAATTCGCGCACTTTTCTCAAACGAAAATTAGTGTGCCAATAGTGTGCCAACTGCGCCAAACTGCCCCGAACTCGAGAGAGCTCAGCAGAGAACAGAGGCCGTGGAAACCCTTGTGGCACAAGGGTTAGAACGCTCTCCGCGGGACTCAGCACAACTCAGCCGACACCCCCAGATTCAGTCTTCGAACCAGTAGGTCGGGTGTTCGAATCACCCCGGGCGCGCTATAGGGCGAGCCGTCTTCGGACGGCTCGCCTTTCGTTTTCGTGTGCCGATCGAAAAACCTTCGATAGCCGGTCAGAAGCGCCGCGCCCGATTGGATCGCATGCGCAAGGCAGACGGAATCGTAAGCACTCCGCCGCACCTGCAAGGGAATGGTGAGCGCAGAGGAGACGAAATCCGTAGTCGAGACGAGGTCAGGGACGCTCCGTGTCTCCGAGGAGCTACTCGCGGGCGCTCGCAACGGCGACGCCTTCGTCTTCAGCGACCTGCGCGGCAAGTCGCGAACCCTGAAGGTGCAGGGCGGGCGCGGACGGAGCCGCTGGGCGGCTGCGATCCAAACGGCATACCTCCGTGCTGGCAGCGTGCTGCAGCTCAGGCATATCCCGCACGCCGCACGACGGGGCCAAGCATCAGGCGGTGCAGAGGTGGGTGCCCGTCCGTGGACAGACAGTTCATCACCCTCAAACTCAGTGATACGCTTCTCCTCACCAAACAGCCGCTTCCCGCACGCTCGACGACATCTTGCACCGCATGGAGGCGCACCAACACAAGAAGAGCGCCCGCCTGCGCCGCCTCAACTGTCGGCCGTGGTGCCTTCGGACGTGCCGATATTGATTGGGAATGCCGCGCCAGCCGCCTGATCTGTCCATTCCGGCGGTTCAGTCGTCGGCATCCTGGCTGAGATCGTCCAAAGCCGCGCGGTCCCCGCGTCGATACGCCGCCATCATCGCAATCGAGCGGCGGCGCTCCGCTGGTGACGCATGTGGCCCAGGCGGCGGCGGTTGCGCGTCCGCGCCGTACACGGCCTGCCACAGGATGCGGTCGCTGATTTCCTGCGGTACCGCGTCGAGCGTCGTGAACGGCAGGTGCTGCGACAGGGCCGCGTTCGGAGACTCGGTCGTGTTCAGCACGGCCAGCGACTGCACCGGCAGCTGAGCGGTGTACGGCGTCTCGTCAGCCACATTCGTGAACGCATCGTACATCGGCACCGCGTTCGCGTCGGTGACGTATTGCGGCGTGAGGCCGAGGATTGCCTCGATCGTGCGCAGCATCGAATACTGGTCGTAGCGCGTGTGGACAAGCGCGCCGCCGTGGACCGCCCACGGCGAAATGACGAATACCGGTGCGCGGTGCGCGTCGATGTGATCGGCGCCGTCCTGCGAATCGTCTTCGACGACGAAGATGGCAGTCTGCGGCCAGATCTTCGACTGCGAGATGAGCTGCACGAGTTGCCCCAGGCCCAGGTCGTTGTCCGCCACCATTGCCTGCGGCGTGCGCAGGCCCGGTGTGGTGCCGTTGGTGTGATCGTTCGGCAAGGTCACGTAGTTGAATTGCGGCACGCTGTCGGTCATCAGCTGCTTGGTGAACCGCTTGTTGAATTCGTCGAGGCGCGAGACCGCCGCCGGCGGCGGCACGCCGAGACCGGAATCGAACGTGCAGATCGGCGAGTTCGGCACCGCCGGGGACGCGAATAGGCAACCGAACACTGGCGAATAGCCGGCCACGAATGCGGCCGCCACCTGCGGCCAGGTGCTGCGCCCGTCGTTGGTCTGGCCGGCGCTTTCGCCGTAGTTGAGAAAGCTGACACCCTGCCGCGCCGCTTGGTCGAATATGAAGTGCCGCGGAGGAAACACGACCGGATCGCTGTCACTGTTGGTCGGGCCGCCGCGATTCGAATACCCGGGATGCTCGGCGCGCTGCATGTAGTCGATGGCGAGCGCCGACGACGTGATCAGGTGACCGTCGACCGACACCTCACTGTCCTCGTAGAAGTTGTCGAACAGCGCAAACTGGCGCGACAACGCGTGCGCGTTCGGCGTCATGCCGCCGACCGGCGCGGGCGCGCCGTTGTCGTCGAACACTTCGAGGCTGGCGTCGCCGTCGCCGCGCGGATCGGAACCGAAGATCTGGTCGTACGTGCGGTTCTCGCGCACGATCAGGAACACATGCGTGATCTGCGTGCTCGGTCCGCCGTCGGCGCTGTGTATCGGCGTGTGCGCCGGCGCGGTGACACTGTTTGCCGGCCGCAGCTGCGTCTGCGCCGCCGCGGCATACGCCGCCAGCTGTGCATCGCTCGGCAGAGCGAGCATACCGACTCGACCGATCAGCATGTCGAGCACGTACGTCCCGTAAGGGGCCGCCCCGCTGTTGGCGAAGGGGATGCCATTGCCGGCCTGATAGCCAGGATTCGGACCGGCATTGAACCCCTTCGCGGCGCTCCACACCAACGTACAACCGTCGGACGCTATGCGGACATCGTGCGGGTAATCGGCCACCGGCACTTTGCCGATGACGTCATACAGCTGATAGGGGCCGCGCGCCGTCAGCCCGATCGCGGCGAGCGCGTCTTCGCCGGCGTTCGCCACGTACAACGTCCCGCCGTCCGGAGTCAACGCGAGAGCCACCGGCTGTACGCCGTAACCTTCGGGGCGCTGCAGCGAGATCGATTGCAGCAGCCGGTCGGCGGCGGTATCGATGACGACAACCGCGTCGCGATTCGCCACTGCCGCGTACAGCCGGTCGCGCTGCGGGTCGGCGAGGAGCGCCTGCACGTGCGATTCCATGTCGCCCGCTTCGCCGCCGAGACCGGCAATCGTCGCGATCGCCTGGCCGCTCGACAGATCAACCTTCGTCAAGGTCCCATCCAACTCGTTGCCAACGTACGCAAAACGCCCGCTGCGGTCGATGGCGACACCAAACGGATAGTGGCCGGTTGCGACGGTAGTGATCGCTGTAGTGGCGAGATCGATGATTGCCGCCTTGTTTGCGATGTACAGCGCGACGACTAGCATCTTGCCGTCCGGCGTCACCGCGAGACCGGCCGGCCATCCGGCGACCGGCAGCGCGATCGGCGGCTGCTCGATCGCGGCGCCGGAGCGAGGGTTGACACTGAACACGTGAATGACATCGCCGGCAGCGCCGACCGTCGGGCGCTCCGGCTTATGGACGCCTTGCGGCTCACCCGACACATAGGCGGCGCCGCCATCGGGTGCAAACACCATCTGGCCGAAGGCGCCGGGAAGCGGCAACGTCTGGACAACTGCGCCAGTCGCCACCGAAACGACCTGCACGTCGTTGTAGCCGTCGCCGGAATCGACCGCCCAGTAAAAGCGGCCGTCTGGCGACAGTGCTCCACCGGTCGGAAAATCCCCGACTGCGGTGATGCGCCCGAGCGGCGTCAGCACACGACCGGTATTGGTGATCGTGATGAACGTCTCGCTCGCCGCTGGGCTGTTACGGCACGCCCCGGTCATCTGTCGGCTGCTGTTCGATGATGTGGTTGATTCGCCGCACGCCGCAAGCACCGCGAGCCACGCCGATATTCCGACCCGAACGGCTCGGCCATCCCACTGTATGATTTTCATCCCGTCGAACTCCGTGTGTGCCCCATGGCGGCGGCCGCACCCCCGCCCTTTCGAGGGTGCAGGCGTCAGTCAGCCCAGTCTGGAAACGCTTCCAGCACCGCCATGATGTTGTGCACGCGGTCCGTGTGGGCGTCCTCCTGCCAGCCGCCGCAGCCGCCGTTCAGCGCGCGATCGTCGGGGCAGCCGTCGCCGCCGATGGACTGGATGAGCAGTGCCGTAGCCATGTAGGCGCGGGCGCGGCGGCCGGCATCACCGGTGAAAGCCGCCCAGCGTGCCTCCGCGGCGGCATAGGTGGACAGGATACCGCCGAACGGCTTGCGGTCGCGGTCCTGCTCGATGCAGACGGGGAAGCCGTTGTTGACGTCGACGAAGCTACCCTCCACGAAACGAAGCAGTGTATCGGCATGCCGGATCCAATCTGGGTCGAGCGCTGCGTGCCGTTCCATCAGATAGCTGGCCGTGGCCAGCGGCGCCCACGCGTTGCGGTTCTTTTGGATGAACCAGTCCTCGAAGAACTCCGCCCACAAGCTACCGCTCGCGGCCGCGTTCGGAATCTGCACATCGCGCATCCAGGCCCACAGTCGGTCGCGGGGCGCCTGCAGCTCCGTGTGGCCGGACGCGATCAACACGTCAAACAGGCGCAAATTGTATGACATGTTCCCGGAAATGGGCTCGGGGACGACGCCACCCTTCAGCGTGCCGTCACGCCAGTCGACGCGGAACGGCCAGGGCGACGTCGAGCCGTCCGGCGTCGCCAAGTTGGCCGCCAGCACGGTTGCGTTGTGCAGCGCGGCTGTGGCGTACCGCGGCTCGCCGGTCGCCGCGGACAGCTTGGCCAGCGCATAGCCGGCCACGCCGAGCTTGTCAGGCTCGATTTGATAGCTCCCATCGGCGTTGTAGCCGCAATCCGGGGCTTGCGGGAACGCCAGCTGTTTGCCTGTCGAGTGGAAGACGCTTGGCCACACGCCTTCGTCTGGCGTGACGTCCTCGTCCACGAGGTAGTCGCCGAAGGCGCGCGCCGTCTCCAGCAAGTGTGGATCCCGGTGCCCGTTGTAGCCGTCCCAGGCCAGGTAGGACAGAATCGCGGTGCCGTCCTGGAATGCCGCGATGACCTCCTTGTTGTGTTCGGGGGTACAGTCGCTGCCGTAGTGGGTGGCGCTGGCGAGGAGCGGGTAGCCGCCCACGTCGGCGCACGCGGTGGCATACCAGGACATCTGCGCCGCCAGCGCTTCGCGCCAGGTCGTCCAGGTAACGACGTGGCCGCGGCCTTGGATGCGCGCGGGCTGGTTGCCGAGGATGACGGTGCCGGGATCGCTGACGACACAGGCGCCGACGTTGCCGCGGCTCGCGCCGATGGCGTGCAGCGCCTGGCACGTGCCCGCCTGACAGGCATCGTTGCCGCAGCACAGGCGCGCGCAGGTCGCCGTGCCGGTCTGGGTGCCGACGCACGTCAGGCCAGCCCCGCAGAAGGGGCCCACGAGCCCGTCGCAGGCTGCCCCCTCACCGGCGCCCTGGCCCGCGGGTGCGCATTGCCAGGTGCCATCGGCGGCGAGGTCGCAGGTCAAGCCCACGGCACAGCCGCTGCCGTCGAGCGGGCTGCAGAACTGCAGGCCGGCTACGCCGCACGCCGCGGGGAGCGTTAGCTCGGGCACTGGCCACGCCGGCGGCCCGCCGCACCCGTTCAACGCGTGGTCCACCGCCTGGACGATGACCGTAACGCTGACATCCGCATCCGTCGCGGTTGCGGGCAATCCATTTGAGCAATCGGGCACGTGTTGAGTCCCGAGCGCGATGTTCACCAGCGTGATAATCTCGTTGACGGTAACCTCACCATCACCGGAGCAGTCACCGGCGCATGCCGAGGCTGGCGTCGTCGGAGCCACCGGGGTGCCTGCCGCATGTGCGTCTCCCTGAGCGTTGAGATTGCGCGTCACGCCCGTAAGGACTCCTCCCCTTGCCGCAGTCGCTGCACGGGCTCCAGCCGCTGGCGCGCCACTGCATGACGTGCCGAGACCCGTGTATGAGATCAGTTCGGTGCCGATGAGAGCGAGCCCGCCCGTGGGCGAGAAGATCGAGAGGTCAGAGATCGGGATACAGGTGTCGGTCCCAGTGATCGAATTGGTAAGACTCGGTGACACTGGGACCGCGGTGTCATCGTGCGCGCCGATGGCGCCCGACCCCAGGTCGAGCGCTTTCATGGTGACCAACCGGTGGCCGTTGCGCTCTACCGGACTGCGGGCGTGCGCCGGTGTCAGTGCAGCAAACGAGAGGGTGACAAGCGCCATGCGCCTCAGCCATGCGGGCGTGTCCATCCCCGTCGCCGTACCGTTTCGCCGTCCGGTGCGTCAATAGGAAGAGGCGGCGCCACACGACTGTTCACGAAGAATTAAAATCGCACGCCCGACCCACACGAGAAGTGCGGATCAAGTGCGGTGGCTGGCCGTCCGAAGCGGAAAAAGGGGACGTTGAATTCCTCCCGCCGCATATTCGCTGGTGTCGGATCGTGTTATTTCAGATTCACCGCTAAGGGGATCATTTCGCTGACGCGCGTGACGCTGGAGATGGATTGTTAAAGACTTCGTGAACGGCATCATCAGTTGGATTCTGGCCACAAGGCCCCGATTCGGTTTTCGAACCCGTAGGTCGGGGGATCATTGGCACTTACGCGCACAGCCAGTTGCTTCGGACGATGCGCTCGCAGTAGAGGTACCACTATGCGCCGAACGGTTTCCATCGCGTCTGCTTGTCTCGCCGTGCTTGCCTGCGTGTCCTGCGGCGATGAGTCGTCGTCGTCAAGTCACGACGCCTCATCGTCACTCACCATCGCGTCGACCGGCGCGCGCGTTACCTTCGACCTCCAACATTTCGCGATGACGATTGCCACGCCGGCCGGCCGCGCCGTGCTCGCGACGAGCGCGGACCCGCCGTCGCCGGACGATCCGCTGCGCGCCTTCGGCGCCGTCGGCGCGACGCACCGCGAGACGGCGTTGCGGCCGAGCATCATCGAAGGATACGACCACGCAACCCCGACCGACGATCCGTGGCTCCACGCCTCCGCCGTCGACGCCGTCAGTTCGACGCCGTCGAGCGCGACGATCGATCTCCACGATCCGTCCGCGCCCGACGTCACCATGACGCTGCACGTCGAGGTCGATGGCACGGAGGTCCGCGTCACGACGATGCTCGCCGACCATCGAACCGACGCGGCCATGCGGCCGCTCAATCTGACCGGCGTCTCATTCACGCTGGGGTCCGACGAGAAGTTCGTCGGCCTCGGCGAACGCGAAGCAGGCGTTCAGCATCGCGGCCGGCATTACCAGTGCTGGACGGAGGAAGGCGGGATCGGCGGCGGCGAGAACGCCCCGCCAGGCCCGGGAAACCCCGCACCCAATGGCCCCGGCATGACGCACATCCCCATCCCGTTTCTCATGTCGAGCCGCGGCTTCGGATTGTGGATCGACACGACCTTTCGCACTGGGTTCGACCTCGGCGCGGACGATCCGTCACGCTGGCGCTTCTACGCCGAAGAGCCGCAGCTCGCGTTCACCGTGTTCGTGCACGACGACCCGAAAGATACGCTCGCGGCGTATACCGCGCATACCGGACACGCGGAGCTTCCCGCGCCCTGGGTCTTCGGACCGCGGCGGCGCGTGGACATCGGGTCGCAGGTCGACGGCGTCCCCGAGGAGCTGGCGCTGCGGCAGCGCGGCGTACCGACGACGATGATCGACGACACCACGCACTTCCTGCCCAACGGCAGCCAGCTCGGCCGCGAAGCCGATCTCGCCGCGTGGACCGCGCATCTCCACGGTCTCGGCTTCAAAGCGATCGGCTACTTCAACGGTCACGTGTCGACGACCATTGCCCAGGCCGCACCGATCCTTGCCGAGGCCCGCGCCATCAACGCGCTCGTCCGGCTCGACAACGGCGCCGAGTTCGACACGTCCATGATTTCCGGCGGCGCGCAGCGGGTGGCGACCGTGGATTTCACCAACCCGGACGCGCTGGCGTGGTATCAAGGCAAGCTGCAAGGCGCGCTCGACCTCGGCTACGACGGCTGGATGCTCGACTTCGGCGAATACCTGCCGCAGCACGCGCTCCTCCATGACGGCCTGACCGGATGGGAGGGACACAACCGCTATCCGCTCCTGTTGCAGCACGCGAACTACGACTACCTGAAGCGCGTCCGCGGCAACGATTTCATGATCTTCACGCGCAGCGGCGCGGCGGGGACGCAGGCAACGACGTCACTGGCCTGGTCCGGCGACCCGTCAGCAAGCTTCGACGACGCGCGCGGTCTCCCGGCGCAAGTGCGGTCGGGCATCGGCGCCGGTCTCTCCGGCATCCCGTTCTGGGGATCGGACATCAGCGGGTTCAGCTGCGTCAACGACCCGCCGGCGGACAAGGAAGTGTACCTGCGCTGGGCCGAATTCGGTGCGCTGTCCTCGGATATGCACGATGAAAACGCCTGCTCGGCGAAGAAAGCCGACGCGCCGCCCAAGTGGACGCTCTGGAGCGACGCCGAAACGACGGCGGTCTACGGACAGTATGCGCAGCTGCACACGCGCCTCTTTCCGTACACCTACGCCGCCGCCCGCGAGGCGACCGAGACGGGCCTACCGGTCATCCGCCATCCGCTGCTCATGGATCCGGGCGACCCGCCAGCGTGGGACGCGGTGCACGAGTATTGGTACGGCCCATCGCTCTTCGTCGCGCCGGTGGTGCGGCGCGGCGCCCGGACGCGCGAGCTCTACCTGCCGCGCGGCACCTGGTTCGATTGGTGGACGGACGCCGCGGTCGACGGCGGCGCGGACATCACCCGCGACGCGCCGCTCGACACGCTGCCGCTCTACCAGCGCGCCGGCAGCCTCGTGCCGCTGCTGTCCCCCGACGTGCAGACGCTCGCGACGACGTCCGACCCCTCGGTGATCGACATGCTCGACCGCGCCGACGTCCTCGACGCGCGCGCCGCGCTGGCCACGAACGCACCGCGCGCGCGCATCGCGCTCGTGGACGGCACGACGCTCGAGGCGTCGCTCGGCGGCGTCGGCATCGCGCTCCCCGCCGATGTGCCCGTCGCCGCGAACGACGATGCGCTCGCGTCGTGCGACCGGTGCGGCACGATCGACACGACAACGGACGGGACGCGGCGCGTCCGCGTCACCGCGACCGGCGACCTCGATCTTGGAGGACTCGTCCTCCACTCCGCACGTCCAAGCTCACCGCTGCGCACGCGGTGGTATGTCGTCGTTCGGTAGAGATGTTCCCGATCCTCTACCGGGACGACCATCTGGTCGCGATCCACAAACCCGCCGGGCTTTTGGTGCACCGGACAGCGCTCGATGCTCACGAACGGCGCGCGGCCGTACAGCTCCTGCGCCGACAACTGGGCCGCCGCGTCTATCCGGTCCACCGCCTCGACAAGGGAGCCTCGGGTGTCTTGCTGTTTGCGCTGAGCCGCGAGGTCGGGCAGGCACTCAACGCGTTGTTTGCACGCCGGCAGGTGGAGAAGACATACCTCGCCGTGGTGCGTGGCTACCCACCTGAATGCGGCGAGATCGACTCCCCGCTCACGCGCCAGCGTGACGGTATCGACAGGCGGCGGGGTCGCGGCGCCGCGAGCAGCTTGCGGAACGCTTCAATTGGCAGCGACGCAGCGGGGAGCGGACCCGCCGAAGCGACGTCGCTCATCGATCGTTCCGCACGCGCGGCGTTGACTCGCTTCCGACGCCTGGAAACCATCGAGCTGCCGCATCGAGTCGACCGCTATCCAACTAGCCGTTATGCACTGGTCCAACTCGAGCCACTCACCGGTCGGCGCCACCAGCTGCGCCGTCATCTCAAGCACCTCTCCCATCCGATCATTGGCGACACCACCTACGGTAAGAGCCGTCACAACCGCTTGTTCCACGACCTGCTGGGTTGCCGCCGCCTCCTCCTGGCCTGCGTCGAGCTGCGGCTTATCCATCCGATCACCGGAGAACGGCTGACATGCAGCGCGCCGCTGGCGTCCGATTTTGCCGCGCTGTTGCGCACCCTGGGCTGGGAGACTGTACTGGCGTCGCGCTGGCTACCATAAGGATGCAAGATTGAACGCGGTCAAGGGCTTAGAACGTCAAAAAACACCAGTTCTCGCGGGCAGATACGTCGTGGCGTTCGCGCACGCAGACGAGTCAGTCCGCTTC
>CAZTDK010000157.1:0-10388 GCA_964611965.1 uncultured Binatia bacterium (SeqCode)
GCAAGATCCTGCGTCATGTGCTCGGCGTTGGTGGTGCCGGTAAGCGGCAGCATGCCGACCGCGGCGGCGAAGCAAAAGACGATTTGCGCCGGCGTCGCGCGTTCACGCGTGGCGATACCGCGAACCAGCGGATGCTGCAGGACTTCCGGGTTGGCGGTGAGCAGCGAGAAGCCTTGGTAGACGATGTCGTGGCCCGCGCAGAAGGCGCGGGTGTCGCGGTCCCAGCCAAGCTCGGCGAAGCAGCGGTTCTGTACAAACGTCGGCAGCTCGGCGCCGCTCGCCGCCAATCCGAGAAGATGGCGGAGCGAGACGTTACTGACGCCGAGCAGCCGCGTCTGGCCGGCGTCGCGCGCACGGATCATCGCGGCCCACACCGCCGCATCCGCGTCGCTCCAGCCCCGACCGGAAGCCGGGCCGTGCAACACAAAACTATCGACGTAGTCGGTGCCGAGATGCTCCAGCGAGCTGGCAATCGATTGTGCCACCTGAGTCGCCAGATCGGCCGCGGGGTCGTAGGGCAGCCGATGATCCTGGCCACCGCGAGAGGTGAATTTGGTTTGCAGGAAGAGCGCTTCCCGGGTCGCCAGGCCGGCCCGGTAGACGGCCGCGAGGGCTTCACCGACGCCGGCTTCGAAGTAGTGCCGCCGTTGATTCGCGGTGTCGATGCCGCGAAAGCCGCTGCGGATGGCGAGCTCCGTGAGCGCAGCGGTGCGGTCTTCCTTCCAGGCGGTGCCGTAGAGGAAAGTGGGAATCGCCGGCGGACGTGGTTGCGTCATCTTCACCTCGGTCCAATCACGACAGGAGTAGCGCAGCGGCGCATTGAACAACAGCACCCGTGCCTACCGACCGCGGGAAAGCGGCGTCCGCGTCAGCGCAGCTCGAGGAGCTCGACTTCGAAGAGCAAGGTCGCGTTGGGCGGGATCGCGCCGCCGGCGCCGCGCGCGCCGTAGCCAAGCTTCGGTGGAATGATGAGCGTGCGCTTGCCGCCGATCTTGATACCGGCGACGCCCTCATCCCAGCCGCCGATCACCTGGCCGGCGCCGAGCTTGAAGGAGAACGGTTTCCCACGATCGAGCGAGCTGTCGAACTTCGCGCCCTTGGCGCCGTTCACCCACAGCCAACCGCTATAGTGCATCACGCAGGTATTGCCGGCCTTGGCTTCGGCACCGTTTCCCGGCGCGGTGTCTGCGTATTGGAGTCCGCTTGCGGTCGTTGTCATCGTCATGTGCCGCACCATAGCTGGATCGCGAGCCAAGGTGAATCGCAATTTCGCACACAGCTCCGGCACACGCTCAACTGCGAGCCGCTCCAACGGCGCCGCGCCACGACGAGCTCTCTTGATTGCCTGCGTCCTTTGCACCTTTGCGCCTTTGCGTAAGCTCTTGTTTTTTCCACTTAGGATTACGTCTCAGCCGCCCTCAACGGCGTTTCGCAGCGCCTCGACGTCGATCTTCTCCATCTTGAGCATCGCCTGCATGACGCGCCCGGCACGCTCGCGGTCGGCGCCGGTCAGCAACTCAGGGAGCAGCTTCGGAATGATCTGCCAGGAGAGACCGAACTTGTCCTTGAGCCAGCCGCAGTGGCTCGGCACACCGCCGTCCGCAATCAACGCGTTCCAGTAGCGGTCGACCTCCGCTTGGTCTTCGCAGTTGATGGTGAAGGAGACGGCCTCAGTGAAAGGGAATTGGGGTCCGCCGTTCAATCCGATGAACTGCTGACCGGCGAGCGTAAACTCGACCGTCAGCACGGCACCTGTCGGAGTGCTGGGATTGTCGGCTGGTGAGCGCATGATTTTGTCGATCCGGCTATCGGGGAGCAGCGCAACGTAGAGTTCCGCAGCCTCCTCCGCCTGGCCGTCGAACCACAAGCAAGGCACGATCTTGGACATCTCTCCCTCCTTGAACGTCGGCGTTAGGCACACCGGTACGGAGTCAGCCGCCAGCGTCGTAGATACCATCCCGCCAGCGCTCCACAATCCCCTTTCGCGCGCTTCGTCGAGGCTTGCCGGGCCGTCTACCTACAGATCTCCTTCGGCAGATTGCGCAGGTGCGCCTCGGCATCGCGCGCAATATCCTCGATGATCACTGCGGCGGGCCGCAGATCGTTGATGAGTCCGCACGACTGGCCGGCGTAGAGCGCCGTCTTCTCAACGTCGCCTGCGAAGCGCACGCTTGGCGGCATGGCGGTGTAACGGCTGACGGGGAAGCACATGTCGCCGAATTCCCCCTGGCCGATGACCTCGTCTTCCTGCGGCCGCTGCCCGGGCGGCGGGCAGCCCGCCGCTTCCCAGTCGGCGATTACGCTGTTGCGCAACACGCGGTGCGGCGCCTCCGGCCAGCCGAGGTCGAACAGCGTGGTGTGCAGCGCGTCTTCGGCGCGGGCGCGCAGAATGCGCTCCTTGTAGTCGCGATGCGCCGCGCCCTCTTCCGAGGCCAGTAGACGCGTGCCGAGCGCAGCGCCGGCAGCCCCCAGCATGAGCACCGCGGCTACGCCGCGGCCATCGGCAATACCGCCGGCAGCGACCACGGGGAGCGGACGAACCGCCTCGACGACCAATGGGACGAGCACGAGTGCGCCGATGGATCCACGCACGTGGCCGCCGGCTTCGACCCCTTGCGCGACGATCACGTCGACTCCGGCATCGCGCGCCGCCTGCGCTTCATCCACCGAGCCCACTTGCACCATCACCTTCAGCCCGCCCGCCTGTGCCGCCGGGACGTGCGGCGCCGCATCACCCCAGAAGAACGACAGCAGCGCAACACGCTCCTCGATGCAGACCTCCGTCTGACCGGGCAGATACATCGGCAGGAGCAGGTTGACCCCGAACGGCCGATCGGTCAGCTGACGCGTGCGGCGGATCTGCGCCCGTATCTGCTCAGGCGGCAGCCCGCCGGTGGCGAGCATGCCGAGCCCACCGGCGTTCGACACGGCCGCCGCGAGCTCCGGCGTCGAGATGCCGCCGCCCATGGGCGCCTGCATGAGTGGGTGTCGCAAACCGAACAATCGCGTGAATGCTGTTTCAAGCATATCGCCATTCTTTCATGACAGCGCGGGCCGCGTCAGCGGGGTGAGCTCTCAGCCTGGGTTGAAAGAATCTGCGCGAGCCCGGCGGTGGCCGTCGCATCACGCGGGGCGTCCTTCAAGATGGTTCGCCATTCTGCCGCGGCCAAGTCCAGCTTGCCTTCGGAGGTCAGCGCCTGCGCGGTCAGCGTGTGCGCGGCCTTGAGCTTCGGCCACGGTGGCCCATCGGCGATGAATTGCCGGAGCACCACGATGCCCTCCTCGTACTGCTGGTGCTCCAAGATGAGCTCAGCACCGAGGGGCAGCCGCGCGTCGGGAAAATCCTTGACTGACTCACGGAACTGTGCGAGCGCCTGGTCTTGCTGCCCTGCTCCCACCAACTCGCCGGCGAGCGCCATGCGCGAACGGCCATTCGGCCGACGGTCGACATCGGCGCTCCAGAGCGTCAGCAGACTGTGATACTCGGCGTTGCGTGCGATCGTCCGACCCGCGAGCACAAGCAGGACAGCTACCGTCATGCCCACCGCGGCAAGACGAACGAAAGGCGTCCCAGTCGCCTCCGTGGATTGATCCGTGCGCGTCGAAGAAAGTGCGCTCTGCGTATCCGTCGCTCGAACACCGGCTGCATCGGCGCGATTGAGCAGGGCGCGACCCCCGACGACCACCAGCGTCGCGATCGCGGCGAACGGCAGATACATGCGGCGCTCCGCGCCGACTTCGCTGGTAATCGGAATCACACTCGAGGTTGGCGCGAGGGTCAGAAAGAACCACACCGCAAGGAAGCCGATGGCCCGCGACCGCAGCAGGGCGACGCCGGCCGCCGCAAGCAGCGCGACGATGGCGAGGGCGCCCGGCAGCACGTCGGGCAGCGCCAGCGGACGCGGCAGGCCGTAGTCCAGCACCAAGGCGTTCGGCCAGATGCTCAGCCACAAATAGCGCCCGACAACATCCGCCTGATTGATCAGGTACGTCCAGGTACCCACGGTTGCCGAGGCGCCAATCGTCGCGCGTGGTGTGGACCACAGCTCGATGGCGAGAATGGCCCAGGTAGAGGCGAGGCCGGCATACAACGACCCGCGGGCGCGAAGTGCCGCAGCGAAGGAGTCGAATCCAAAAGCCCAGTCGTAGAGCACGACGATCAACGGCGCGACCACCATCGATTCCTTCGTCAACATCCCGCACGCGCAGGCGAGAATGGCCAATGCGTGCCAGGGATTCACCGTCATTGTCGGTTTCGCGGCCGTGCTGCGTGGACGAGACGAACCACGGTCTGCAGGCGCACGCCGGCGGGATGAGACGGGGCCGGGTTGCGTCGCATCGTCCTTCTGAATGGCGGGTATATCGGTGACCTCCCGTGCACGGATGGCACAATACAGCGTCAGCAGAAAGAACGCTCCCATCAACGACTCGCTGCGCTGCGTGATGTAGTTGGCCACTTCACTTTGCAGCGGATGCAGCATCCAGAGCAACGCCGTAATCAGCGCCGTGATGTCCGCTGCCGGAAAGAGAGCGCGGGCGGCGTTTGTCGCGCGGCGATCGTGGGAAGCCGCTGGCGCGTCGCGCTTCATGAGCGTCCGTCGGACGATCCCGAAGAGGAGGAGCGCGCAAGCAATATGCAGGGAGACGTTCACGACATGGTAACCGGTGACATGCAAGCCACCGAACGCGTAGTTGATCGCAAACGACAAGTTCACCAGCGGGCGTCCCGCCACCGGTGTATTGCGCGGCGGGCTGAGCGCGTCCAACAAGGCTCCGGAGCGTTGAATCGTGGGATTCGTGACGATGGCGTTGTTGTCGTCAAAGATGAACGGACTGCTCAGGCTGTTCCAGTAGGTCAGGATACCCGCGGCGACGATCAGCAGCGGCAGCTTCCACCCAGCGAAGGATCGACCGTTCGAGTTGTGAACGGAGCGCTGTTGGAGTGCGGGCGCACGTCGCATTTTCGCCTTGTAACGCAAACGTCCTGGGAAGTGAATGTGCGACGTCGATCCGAAACCGCGCCACCTGCCACGCGGACAAACCGCTCGTCAAACGATACAGAAACTGGGGCAGTTCAAGCGCGAAGCATGACTTCGCTACTCCAGAGCGCCAATTTGGAGTGGCGAAGCCATGCTTCGCCAACGTTCTTTTGCCAGCAGACCCTCGCCCGATTGCAAGCTTCCGAACGGCACCGCTACGCTTGACATCGACCACGCTCACGGTCTTGAGTTCGTGCTGCAAGGACTCCCCCATGCCGCTGCCTCGACGCGACTTCGACCGGACCCGCTCCCAGCTGCGTACCTGGCTCGCCACACGGTTGTCCGGCGCCCGCGACGTGCGGATCGGCGAGTTGAAGGGGCCGTCCGAGACCGGTTTCTCCAGTGACACCTTGATGTTCGATGCGGAGTGGACGGAGCATGGCACCCAGCGCGCCCAGCTCGTGGCGCGGCTGCAACCGACCGGGTTCACGGTCTTCCCCACCTACGACATCGCGGCGCAGTATCGGGTGATGAAGATCCTGGGCAGCACCGACGTACCGCTGCCGCGCATGCGCTGGCTCGAGGAGGACCCGGACGTGTTGGGGGTCCCCTTTTGCGTGATGGATCGCGTCGACGGACGCGTACCGACGGACAACCCGCCATATCACACCGGTGGCTGGCTCCCCGAGCTGGCGCCCGCCGAGCGCACGGCATTGTGGTGGAGCGGCTTCGAGGCGATGGTGCGCGTGCACCGGCTGGACTGGCGCAACTTGGATCTCACTTTTCTGGCCAAGCCGCACGGCCACCCGTCGCCACTCGTGCAACAGCTGCGCGAGTACGCTGCGTACGTCGACTGGGGAATGGATCGCCGCCGCCATCCGTTGATCGCGCGCGCCCAGCGCTGGTTGGACGCCCACCAGCCAGTCGACGAGCCGGTCGGCTTGTGCTGGGGCGACTCGCGCCTGGGCAACCAGATCTTCGACGGCACCCGATGCGTCGCCGTGCTCGATTGGGAGATGGCACGCCTCGGCGATCCCGTGCAGGATCTGGCGTGGTGGGTCGCCCTCGACCGCTGCTTCAGCGAAGGGCTCAGCGTCGAACGCCTGCCAGGCCTACCAGATCGTCACGCGACAATCGCGCGCTGGGAACAGGGGCTGGGCCGCAGCGCGCGGCATTTCGAATACTACGAGGTGCTGGCGCTCTACAAATTCGCCGCCATCATGTCGCGCGTCATTCAGCAACTGAAACACTACGAGGTCTTCGCGGCCGATAACGACATGGACATGAACAACCTGGCAACGGGACCGTTGGCAACGATACTGGATGCGGTGGGGGGATAAGGGCTTGGGGGAATGCAGCTCACTCCTGCGGAAAGAAGCGGCTGATGGTGTCGACGACGCAGCCGGGCTTTTCACTGCCTTCGATCTCGACGGTCACCCGAATGGTCGCTTGCACGCCGCCTTTGACGTCCTCGACGCTCACCAGCTCGCCGCCACCGCGAATGCGTGCGCCGACGCGCACCGGCGCGGGAAAGCGTACTTTGTCGACCCCATAGTTCACGCCCATGCGGATGCCGCGCACTTCCACGATCTGCGGCAGAAACAGATTGACCAGCGACAGCGTCAGATAGCCGTGTGCAATGCACGCTCCGAACGGCCCATCCTTCGCGCGCACCGGATCAACGTGGATCCATTGGTGGTCACCGGTCGCATCCGCGAATTGGTCGATGCGCTCCTGCGTGATGGTGAGCCACTCGCTGTAGCCCAGGTGCCGGCCAACGACGGGACTGAGCTCGGCTGGGGTTTGGAAAATGGTCGTCACGACTCACTCCTTTCTGTGCGCCACCAAGTTCCCAGCGATCGACGATCTGCCATCTGCCTCTTCACGGATGCTGGCTGCTGACGGCAACCACCTCACCCGTCATGTACGACGAATAGTCACTGGCCAGGAAGACGATGACGTTGGCGACCTCCCAGGGCTCGGCGGCGCGGCCGAAGGCTTCGCGGGCGGTGAGCTCTTCGAGCAAGCCGGGTGGCGTCACCTTGGACAAGAACTCGTGCGTCGCCAGGCTGGGAGACACCGCATTTACCCGCACGGCGTGCGGCGCGGCTTCCATGGCGGCGCAGCGCGTCAGCGCCATCACCCCGGCCTTGGCAGCGGCGTAGTGCGCCTGTCCCGCCTGTGCGCGCCAGCCGAGTACGGAGGCGTTGTTGACGATGACGCCGCGGCGGCGTGGGATCATGTGGCGCAGGGCGGCGCGGGTCATCCGGAACGTCCCATTGAGCGTAACGTCGAGCACCGCTTGCCATTGCTCGTCGGTCATGTCGACGAGCGGCGCGAAGCCGCCGAGGCCAGCGTTGTTGATCAGCACGTCGATACGACCCATCGCAGCGATCGCGGCATCGACAAGCGCCTGCACGTCCGATTCACGCGTCACATTGCACAAGCGACTTGGCGGGGAGGTCCCGGCGATGGCAGCCAAACGCGTCGCTGCTTCACCCAGCCGGCGCTCGTGGATGTCGCTGATCATCACCGTCGCACCCTCTTCGATGCAGCGCTTGGCTGTGGAAAAGCCGATGCCCGTCCCAGCAGCCGCAGTGATCAGCACCGTCTTGCCGTCGAGCAGCGCGCGCCCCTTCGGGCAGGAGGGGAGCGTGGCGTTGTCTTCGGATCTGCGCACATCTGTGTTCATCTGCGGATACCTCTTCTCCTCACTTCACAATCCGCGGCTCGCGCGGCAAGCCGAGGGCGCGCTCGGCGATGATGTTGCGTTGAATCTGATTGGTGCCGGCGTAGATCGTATCGGCACGGCTAAAGAGAAACAGGCGCTGCAACCGCGTCAGCGTGTACGGTGACGCGCCGGCCACTTCGCTCTCGGCGCCCAGGACATCCATGGCCAGCTTGCCCAGAGCGCGATGCCAGGTTGCCCAGTAAAGCTTGGTGATCATCGCGGCGCGGCCCAGCTCCTGACCATCGCCGACGCTCAATGTGCGCAGCGCGTTGAAGCGCATGATCCGCAGGCCGATCCAGGCGTCGGCGAGGCGCTGCCGCAGGACCGCATCGGTATTGGCACCATTGCGTTGAGCGTATTCGAACACCTCTTGCAGCTCGTTGGAAAAATTCAGCTGCTGGCCCAAGGTGGAGGCGCCGCGCTCGAACGCCAGTGTCCCCATGGCGACCGCCCAACCACCGTTCACGGCGCCGACCACGTTTTCCGCGGCGGTCCGCGCGTTGTCGAAGAAGACTTCGCTGAACTCCGACTCGCCGGTCATTTGCACGATCGGGCGAACGTCGATGCCCTTCTGGCGCATGGGGACCAGGAGGTACGACAACGCCTTATGGCTCGGCGCGGTGGGATCGGTGCGGCACAGCACGAAGCACCACTCCGACCACTGCGCGCCGGAGGTCCAGATCTTCTGTCCCTCGATCACCCATTCATCGCCTGCGCGCCGCGCCTTCGTTTGCACGTTCGCCAGATCGGAGCCGGCGTTGGGCTCCGAGTAGCCCTGACACCACAGCTCGTCACCGGCAACGATCGGCGGCAGGAAGCGGCGCTTCTGCGCTGCAGTGCCAAACGCGATGATGGTCGGCCCCAGGAGTGTCTCGCCGATGTGCCCCAGGCGACCAGGTCCCTGGGCGCGGGCGTACTCTTCGAAGAAGATCACTTGCTGCATCAGCGAGAGACTGCGCCCCCCGTACTCTTGCGGCCACCCGACACAGGTCCACCCGGCGGCACCCAGCGTGCGTTCCCAGGCGCGGCGCTCATCCAGGAGCACATGCTCATCGCCTGGGCCGCCGCGCCCACGCAACTGGGCAAACTCGCCGACGAGGTTGTCGGCGAGCCATTGCGCAACCTCGGCGCGGAAGGCCTCATCGGCTGCAGTGAAACGGAGGTCCATCAGTAATTCCTTACCTGGAATTGAACAGGGAGAAACAAGGGGAACCCGGGAATGGAGAACCGAGAATGGGGAACGGGTCCATTGGGTTGCGTTTCATTTGCCGGTTTTGAATTCCCGGTTTTGGATTCCCGGTTTTCCATTCTCTTCATCTCCGCCGGGATGCGGGACTAGCCGTCGACCTCGATCGCCCCAATCTCGACGTACTGTTGCATCTCCTGCTGTGTCATCCCAAGCAATTCAAGGAACACGTAGTCGTTATCTGCCCCCACCGCCCTTCCGGCGCAACCAGTTCGGCCGGGCGTCGCGCTGAGACCCAGCGGTATGCCGTTGGCGATGACGGTGCCCCTGCACTCATGCTCGACGCTCTCGAAGAACTGCCGCGCCGCCAGCTGCCGGTCGTGACGGAACTGATCTTCGATCGTCTGCACCACGCCGGCTGCGATACCGGCGGCTTGCAGTGTGGCCATCACGTCGTAGGCGTCACGCCGACTCGTCCAATCCTCGATCAGGGAATCGAGCGCCGCCGCATGCGCGAGCCGCGCTTCACCGCTGGCGAATCGCGGGTCGCGCGTCCACTCCAGATGACCGACCGTCGCGCAGAAGCGGTTCCACTCCGCGTCATTGGCAACGGCGATGGTACACCAGCGATCGTCGTCGGCGCAGCGATAGCAGCCATGCGGGGCGGCATGCAGCGATCGGTTCCCCAAACGCTGCGGTTCACGACAGTTGCCCAGATATTCCATGATCAGGTGACCGATGACGCCCACGGTCGCCTCGAATTGCGACAAATTGATGCATTGGCCTTGTCCGGTGCGGCGACGATGATCGAGCGCACACAACACGGCAAACAGGCCATGTAAGGCGCTCACCGCGTCGGGGTAGGCAAATTGGTTCATGGTGCATTCGCGTGCCGGAAATCCGGAGAGCGTGCTGAGCCCGGACAGCGCTTCGATGTTCGGGCCCCAGGTAATGAAGTTGCGACAGGGTCCGCTGTCGCCGTATCCCGACGAGCTGAACATGATGAGGTCGGATTTCACCTGCTGCAGCGTCGCGTATCCCAGACCCAGCTTGTGCATCACACCGGCGCTGTAGTTCTCGACGACGATGTCCGCGGTCGCCACCACGCGGGTAGCCAGCTCGACGGCGGCCGGATGGGTGAGATCGAGAGCGACGTAGCGCTTCCCCGCATTCCAGTCGGTCAACCACGGCGACAGCTGCGATTGCACGCCCATCTCCGGCGCCCACGGCGGCACGTATTGCCGCGTCACATCCGGACGCTGTCTGGACTCCACCTTGATGACCTCGGCGCCACAGTAAGCCATGAACCGTCCGATCCATGGGCCGGCCATACCGGCGGCAAACTCGACGACGCGGATCCCCTGCAACGCCTGTTGCATGCGATTAACCCTGATCCAACAGGAGGACTGCACCACGAAGGGCGCGAACACCACGAAGAACCGGAGCCGGGCACAATCCTGGCATGGCTACGCAAACCTCATCCGAAATGAGC
>CAZTDK010000158.1:0-10318 GCA_964611965.1 uncultured Binatia bacterium (SeqCode)
GTTGCGGCTGGAGGCATGAGGGACGCCTCACTCGGGTCGCCGCGCACCGCTTGAACAAACTCCAGTCGCGGATGGAGCTCCTGCTGAATGCCACAGTCGCCGTTTGAAGTGGACAAGACGACGGACACCGCACCCGCGGTGACCAGCGAGTTGCCGTGGACCGGCGAACGGCTGGTGCCGTCGCAGAGCGGGCAAATCGCGGCGGAGCACTTGCATCGCTACGCCATTGCGTGCGCGCTGGCTCCAGGAAAGGACGTTTTGGACATCGCCTGCGGCGAAGGGTACGGAAGCGCCCTCTTGAGCCGCGCTGCCCGCCGCGTCGTCGGCGTCGATATCGATGCCGAAACCGTTCAGCATGCCAAGCGCAAGTACGGCTCCGCGCAGGTCCATTTCCTCCGTGGCGATTGCCGTGCAATTCCGCTGGCGGACGCCAGCGTCGATTTGGTGGTGAGCTTCGAAACCCTCGAACACATCGAACAGCAAGCTGACTTCCTCGACGAGGTCCGTCGTGTCCTGCGCCCGGGGGGCCGCCTGATCATTTCCACGCCGGACAAGAAGAATTACGGTGACAGCCGTGAATCCAGCAATCCCTTCCACGTGCGCGAGCTCTCCGCGGCCGAGTTTCGAGACGTCCTCGCGCGCTTCAAGCACGTTCGTATGCTCGGCCAACGGTTTGCGGCGGTGTCCGCGGTACTCGAGAATTCCACGGTCGGTGAACGCCGCTGGGGAATGTTTACGGGGGACTACCAGGGAAGCGAATTCTCGGAAGGCTTGGCTGCGCCGACCTACTGGGTGGCCGTTTGCGCCGATGCGCCTTTGCCGTCAATGCCCGTAGGACTGTTCGAGCTCAAAGAACCGGTCGCGGAAGGCGCGGTCCAACCCGAGCTCTTTGCCCAGCTCTTCGGAGACGACGGCCGCAGCTATCGCGAGGATTTGTCGATCAAACAGGCGGTGGTCTCCGGCGCCTGGCAGACGGTTCGCTTCGAGCATGTGGAGGCCTTGCGCACGAGCCAGGGGCGCCTGCGCATCGACCCGGTGAACACGGCGGGCGTGCTGGAAGTTGCGAGCATTCGTGTCATCCGCAACGCGGACCAAACGGTGGTGTACGGCGCGCAGTCGGCCGCCGCGTTTGCCGCGATCGAGGTTTCCAGCAACGTGCTGGCGCAGGCGAATGACCAGCGCCTCGTGCTGCTGGCCAGAGACGCTGATCCGCAACTCTTTCTCCCTGCGTTGGGTCCATTGCAGGGCCGAGGTTCGTACACTCTGGAATTGACTTTCAAGCTGGAGACCACGGCAGGGGGCATTGTCCAGAGTTACCATCGGCTGCTCATGTCGAACCGCGAGCTGGCTGAAACGCTCGAAGGTTTGCGGCTGCGCGCCGCGCAATTGGAAGCGGCGGAAGTGGTGTGGACACAGTCGCGCGACGATTTGCGGACGGCGTTGGAATCCAGCCGCGTCGATTGCGGCCGACTGGAGTCCCGCCTTGCAGGAGAGCGACGTGAGCTCGAGACGGCGGCGGCGGGGCTGCGACAAGCAGTCGAAGCCACGCGCCAGGAGCTCGATGCCGTCCGCCGCTCACTGTCCTGGAAGCTGACCGCACCACTCCGAACCGTCCAACGCCTGTCCGCCAAACAGCGCCGCAGCCTGCGCAAGCGGCGGGCAGAAATCCGCGAATTGTTTGTGCGTGCGGCCGTGCGACTGCACCCGACTGCGCATCTGAAAGAGCTGCGCCGGCTGACCAAGCTTGTCCGTCGCTCGCATCTCCTCGATCAGGAATGGTATCGCGCCGAATACAAACCGCTGGTTCCCAAGACGGCGGACCCCGTTGTCCACTATCTGCGCTATGGGATTGCGCTGGACTGCAACCCGAACCCTTTCTTTTCCACGCGCTACTACTTGGAAAAAAACCCGGATGTGACGGCGGCGGGAACCAATCCGCTCGTGCACTACATCCTGTTCGGTTGGAAAGAGGGCAGGAACCCGAGTCCGGCGTTCAGTGTGCGGGATTATCTACAAGCCAACCCTGACGTCGCCGCCACCGGCCGCGAACCCCTGGCGTATTACCTCCGGTGGCGCTGCAGCGCCACGGTGGAAGGGGATCACGGACGAGTCAGCGCGGCGTCAAGACCGCCGCAGCGCGATGCTTCGCGCGAATCAGGCGCGCATCCGGTGTCGGTCACCTTCGAGAGTCCCAGGCCATGGCACGCCCCGATCGCTGCGGTGAATCTCATCGCGTTCTATCTGCCGCAGTTTCATCCCATTCCGGAGAACGACCGCTGGTGGGGCGAAGGATTCACGGACTGGCGAAACGTGGCCAAGGCGACGCCTTTGTTCGAAGGGCATTACCAGCCGCAGCTCCCCGGGCCCCTTGGCTTCTATGATCTCCGCCTCAAGGAAGTCATGCAGCGGCAGATCGAATTGGCGCAGCAGTTCGGCATTCACGGGTTTTGCTTCTACCACTACTGGTTCGGCGGCACGCGCTTGCTCGAGCGGCCGGTCGAACAACTGCTCGCCGACCCGACGCTCTCCATCCCCTTTTGCTTGTGCTGGGCGAATGAGAACTGGACCAGGCGCTGGGACGGATGGGATGACAACATCCTCATCGCACAGCAGCACTCTGCCGAGGACGACATTGCATTTATTCGCGACCTCCTGAGATATTTTCATGATCCTCGATATCTTCGGATCGACGGCAAGCCGGTGCTCGTGGTCTACCGGCCACAAATCCTGCCGGATGCGGCGGCAACCGTTCAGCGTTGGCGTGCCTTCTGTAAGGAAGAAGGCCTGGAGCTCTACTGCATCGCCGCTCAAACCTCAGGCGAAGCCGAGGCTGGCCTGGTCGGATTCGACGCGGCTGTCCAATTTCCTCCCCACAATTCCAGGCTGAACCCGATTCATAAGGCCGGTATCGCTCCCGACTTCCAGGGCAAGATCTACGACTATGAGGAGTGGAGCCGCGCGTACCTGAAACCGAGCCCCAACAATTCAGGGTATCCACTCTTTCGCTGCGTATCGCCCGGTTGGGACAACACCGCGCGCCGGGGGCGGCAGGCGACGGTGTTCGCCGATAGCACCCCGGACAAGTACGCGCGATGGCTCGAGGCCGCATGCAGCGATGCATGCCGCGCGCATTCACCGGGGCAACGTTTCGTCTTCTTGAACGCGTGGAACGAGTGGGCCGAAGGGGCGCACCTCGAGCCTGACGTGCGCTACGGGTACGCCTACTTGAACCGAACCGCGGCGGTGCTGGAACGGATCTCCAGAGCCGAGTTGGCCGCGCCGCCGGTCCGCCAAGCGCCGCAAGAAAACGGGGCGGCGGAGGCCTCGCGGTCCGACGCGGGAACCGGCGTAGCGCCGCCCGCAGCGGCACCTTCCCGCTCCATTGCGCCACGTTCGGTCGATGCGCGGCTGGAGGATATCAAGCTGATTGCGTTCTATCTTCCGCAGTTCCACCCCATTCCTGAAAACGATCGGGCGTGGGGCGAGGGATTCACGGAATGGACCAACGTGACAAGAGCGGTCCCGCTCTACAAGGGTCACTACCAGCCGCATCTGCCGGCGGATCTCGGGTTCTATGATCTGCGAGTAGCGGAGACGCGTGAAGCTCAGGCGGAGCTAGCGCGCGCCTACGGCATCTACGGCTTTTGCTACTACTACTACTGGTTCGACGGCCGGCGCCTGCTGCAGCGCCCGCTCGACGAGGTTCTGCACAGCGGCCGTCCCGATTTTCCATTTTGTATCTGCTGGGCCAACGAGCCGTGGTCGCGAAAGTGGGATGGCTCTGAAGACGACGTCATCGCGCGACAAGAATACAGCGACGGGTTTGCGGAACGATTCATCCGCGAGGCGTTGCCGATATTGGAGGATCGGCGGTACATCCGTGTCGACGGTCGGCCGCTCCTCGTGGTCTATCGCGTCGACCATCTGCCCAACCCCCGTCAGGTTGCCGAGACCTGGCGGCGCGTCTGTCGAGAGGTGGGTGTCGGCGAGATTTGTCTCGCCGCGGTCGGTGCATTCGGCATGCGGGATCCGCGCCCGTTTGGCTTCGAAGTCCTAGTCGAAATGCCGCCGCACGATATCTGGAGCAGTGAAGGGCTCGGCGGCGCCGCGAGGATCGAAGACAAGCTAGAGGACTGTTGTCCTGGATTCGCCTGCGTCGTGCGCGACTATGCGGCGTGCGCCGCCGCTTTGCTGGCGCAGCGCACGGAGTATCCGCGATTCCGCGGCGTCATGGTGAGCTGGGATAATACCCCGCGGCGAGGAAAAACGGCACACATCTTCCACAATGCCGATCCCGCCGCATATGAACAGTGGCTGCGTGGAGTGTTCGCGGTGGCGCACGAGGCGTCGGATCCGTATCCGCCGTTCGTTTTCCTCAACGCCTGGAACGAGTGGGCGGAGGGCGCGCACCTGGAGCCTGATCAGAGGTACGGCCACGCCTATCTCGAGGCTACGGCCGCGGCACTCACCGCGCAGATCGAGCCCGCCACACGCACGCAGAACACCGACGACGGACCACGAAAAGCGCGGTGGGGAGAAGCCCGGCAAGAAAAGCGTCTGCGCCGGCGGTATCGGCAGCTGTTCGAAGCGAACGCGGCTGATCGCGGGCAAACCCCACGTATTTCCATCGTCATTCCGGTCTTCAACGGCCTGGAGTTGACGCTTGAATGCCTGGATTCCCTGCATCGGCACCGTTCGCGGTGGCCGTATGAAGTGCTCATCGTGGATGACGGGTCGTCCGATCTCACGCCGCGCTGCCTGAGCGCGCTTCCGGGCGCGCGGTATCTGCGATCCGACCAGAATCGAGGGTTCGTCGCTACCTGCAACCACGGAGCTCAGCACGCTCGTGGCGAGTTCTTGGTGTTCCTGAACAACGACACGGTGGTCCGCGACGGCTGGCTGGATTCGCTGTACGAGACATTCCTGCAGTGGCCGGATGCAGGTCTGGTTGGTAGCAAGCTCGTGTTGCCGACCGGACGGTTGCAGGAATGTGGCAGTCTCTTGTACCGCGATGGATCGGCCGCGAACTATGGCCGAGACGGCGACCCCGACGACCCGCGCTACTGCTTCGTGCGCGCAACCGACTACGTGTCCGGCGCCGCGATCATGATCCGCCGCGACTTGTTTTTCCGTCTCGGCGCGTTCGATGAGCGGTATGCACCTGCCTACTATGAAGATACCGACCTCGCCATGCGCGTGCGCGAGGCCGGCTGGCAAGTGCTCGTGAACCCGCACGCCGTGGTGCTGCACCGTGAAGGCGGGACGGCTGGCACCGATCTCACCGTCGGTATCAAGCGCTATCAAACCATCAACCAGGCAAAATTCTTCGAGCGCTGGCACGACGCGCTCGAGTCATATCCGGAGCGCGATGCCATCCCGCAGTTGCGTCGACACGGACCACGGATCCTCGTCATCGACTGGACGATCCCTCGCCCGGACCGGGACTCGGGCTCCGTGCGCATGGTGGCTATCCTGCGCATCCTGCGTGAAGCGGGCTTTCAGATTACGTTTGCGGCCCGTGACCTCTCATTCGACTCCCACTATGCGCCGCAGCTCGAGCGGATGGGCATCGAGGTCTTACGCCGCGACTACGTTGGCGCGGTGCGTCAGTACCTCGAGCAGTGGGGTGGCTGCTTTGCGTACGTCGTGATCAGCCGGCGCGATACCGCCAAGTTGCACCTCGAAGTGGTGCGAGAGCTCTGCCCGGGCGCAACGCTCATCTTCGATACAGTGGATCTGCATTTCGTGCGCGAGACCCGCGAGCGCGCGCTGCAATCCGACGGCGGGTTGGACGATGTCGCCGAGCGCAGCCGAAAAGAGGAACTCGCCATGGTCCGACAGGCCGACGTCACCGTCGTCGTCAGTGCGGAAGAGCGCGCGCTGCTGCACGCTGCCGCGCCGGGTCGGAAGGTCACTGTGGTGTCCAACATCCATGAACCCCAGCCGACCTCGCGACCATTCCAGGACCGCACCGGCATCCTGTTCATCGGATATTTCCTGCACAAGCCCAACGTGGATGGTGTGCTGTGGTTCGTGCGTGAGGTGATGCCCCTCCTCGCTGCCGACGACGGGGAGGATTTCACACTACATGTCGTCGGCTCGGATCCGCCCAAGGAGGTGCGAGCCCTCGCCGCGGACCGCGTCCAGATACACGGGTTCGTTGCCGACGTGATACCGTTGTTCGATGCGTGCCGGTTGTCGATTGCTCCGCTGCGCTACGGCGCGGGGGTCAAAGGGAAGATCGGGCAAAGCCTGGCGCTCGGAGTTCCCTGCGTCATGACGTCGATCGCGGCGGAAGGCATGGGTATCGTGGATGGCGCGAGCGGCTTGATCGCCGACACGCCGGCGGAGTTGGCCCGTAAGGTGCGGCAGCTGTACGGCGACGCGCAGCTGTGGGAAACGCTGCGGCGCGGCGGAATCGACCTCATTGAGAGCTCTCTTTCAATCGAGACGGCGCGGCGAGAATTGAGAGACCTTTTCGGGGATGGCGCGGCGTCCGCCATGCCGCGGATGTCAACGGAAGCGCAATCAGCGTCGACCCTCTCCGTCGGCGACTGAATGAGGCCGGGTTGGATCGACGCGTGAACGGTAGATCGGTGTCCAACGTGGTGCCTGCGCATGGCCGTTGACGGTTCGCGTGCGGCCTTTGAAGGGGACGGGGAACGCGGCAAGCATACGGCCGCACCGGCGGCCCACATCATGGCCGGCGCCGTGCGTTTCGTGCACGACGGCGTCAGCTGGGTCCGTCGTGACAGTCGCAGCGTGGGGGTGATTCTTCCGGCCGTTCTCGTCGGTCTGATCTACACCCTGCGTATCTTCGACGTGGCGTTCATTTCCGGCATCGGTCCGTGCTGGGAGCACCTCCAGCTGTGGGACATGGACCGTGCGCAGGCGTTGATCGGTTGGCGGTATTTTGCGCACGACAGCTGGCGCTTCCCGCTCTTCTGGGTGCCCACGCTCAACTACCCGGAAGGCGCGAACATCATCTTCACCGACAGCATTCCGCTCGTCGCCCTGCTCTTCAAGATCGCGTTCAAGCTCACCGGCGTCGAGGTCAATTACCTCGGTGCCTGGATGGTCTTGTGCTACGTCCTGCAGGGTGTCGCCGCCGCGCTCTTGCTGGCGGCTCTCGGCGTGCGCAACCGGATCGCGAACCTGTGTGGCGTGCTGATCGCCCTCAGCGCACCGCTCTTTCTGAGCCGATTCGGCCACGAAGAGCTCTGCGCGCATTTTCTGATCCTGTTCTCCCTCGCCTGCTATTTCAGGCTCGTCGAAGGTACGCGCCAGTCGTGGCGCTGGGTCGCCCTGGTTGCGGTGCCGGTAGCCGCGTTGCTGATCGAGGCGTATCTCGCCGTGATGCTGGCGGCGATCACCATGGCCGCGGTCCTTGAGGCGCTGCGCCGCCGCGTCGTTTCTCCGGTCGTCGCGGTGGTCGTGCTGACGTCGATGGTCGGCATTGCCGCGGGCGTGATGGGCGTAAGCGGTATGATCGGCCGGCGGGCACCGTCGCCGATCGGTGGCGGCTTCGGTCACTTTTCGATGAACGTGCTGGCACCATTCTTCGGCCGCGCCGACAGCTATACGCAGCGGCTGCTGGGTCCGGTCATCATCGACGCAACCGGTGGGCAGTACGAAGGCTTCAACTACCTGGGTGCCGGCATCCTCATGCTGGCCGCGGTGTGGTTCGTGTCGGGGCCGCGGCGACTGTTTCACGCGATCCGCACACATCCGGTGCTGGCGGCAACCCTGGTGCTGCTGTCGCTCTATGCGCTCAGCAACCGGGTGTTTGTCGGCGCCACCGAGGTGTTCCAATGTCCGCTGCCGGCGTTCGCGATGCGGCTTGCGGACACCTACCGATCGAGCGGGCGCTTTTTCTGGCCGGTGTACTACGTCATCACGATCGGGCTGCTGGCGTCCGTCTGGAGGCGCTTCCCGGGACCACTGGGCCTGGCCATCCTCGCGGTGGTGGCCGTCGTGCAGTATGCGGAGACGCGCACGATGCGACTGGCGGTGTCCAACAACGCCAGTCGCATCAACCCGTCCCATTTCGTGGACACCGCGGTTATGGCTCTCGTGGACCGCGCCGACCGCCTGTTCGTCTATCCGTCATTCGAATGCACACAGGGGGACCCGGAGTGGCCGCGGCCGGGCAGCTGGCGTGGCACGATCATGGAGCTGCTGCTGTATACGTCGGGTCGTGCCCTACCGACGAACTCAATGTACGTCAATCGACGCCGGAAGGACTGTCAGCGCGAACGACAGACGTTCCCGAATACCACCCTGGATTCGGATACCCTGTACGTCGTGCGCCGGGCGGACGCACGCGCGCTCGCGGACGACCTGGGTGACACGGCCACGTGCCTCGCGAAAGGAGCGGCGTTCCTCTGCGCAACCAACGGTGAGGTCCCTCGACCCGATACATGGACGTGGCCAGCCTCGGCTGCGATGCTGGGTGCGGAGAACGCCGTTCAAAGCACGGAGCCGCACGACGCGCTTTTCGTGTCGCAGGACGTGCCCGACGTGATGACCGCCGGCGAGGCGGCCACGGTTTCCCTGACGTTCCGCAATACAGGGGCTGTCACATGGACCCCCGAACGAAATTATCGCCTGGGCTCGCAGAGACCCCAGGACAATCAGATCTGGGGAGCGACGCGTGTCTTTCTGGATGCGCTCGATCGAATTTCTCCGGGACAAGAGAAAACCTTCCGGTTTGCGGTCATGCCGCCCATGATGCCGGGCACGTACCCGTTCCAATGGCAGATGGTGCAGGAAGAGATCGCATGGTTTGGCGAGAGGAACCGCGATCTCCTGGTGACCGTCAAGGCGCGTGACTGATCGCCGCTATGGCCACCGATCGCCGTTTCCGACGCGGCCGCAGTTGGCGCATCATTCCCGCCCTTCTCGTGAGCCTGCTCTACACCCTGCACATTTTCGGCGTGCCGTTTGTGTCCGGTTTCGGCCCGTACTGGGAGCATCTCCAGCTATGGGACATGGACCGTGCGCAGGCGTTGATCGGATGGCGATATTTCGCACATGATAGCTGGCACCTGCCCGTGTTCAGCGTGCCCGCTCTCAGCTACCCCGAGGGTGCGAACATCATCTTTACGGACAGCATTCCGCTGGCGGCGTTGTTCTTCAAAGTCGTGTTCGTGCTCACGGGACTCGAAGTCAACTACCTCGGTCTGTGGATGGCGCTGTGTTATGTCCTGCAAGGCGTTGCCGCCGCCCTCTTGCTGGATGTTCTCGGGGTGCGCCACCGGCTGGCAAACTTGTGCGGCGTGGTCATCGCGCTGTGTGCGCCGATCCTGCTCAGCCGATTTGGTCATGGCGCCCTGTGCGCCCACTTTCTGATCCTGTTCTCGCTTGCGACCTATTTCACGCTGGTCGGGGGTGCACGCCGGCCGTGGCTCTGGGTTGTCCTGGTTATCGCCCCCGCGGCCACGCTGCTGGTCGAGGCCTACCTGGCCGTAATGCTGGCGGCGATCACGGCGGCGACCGCACTCGAGGCGCTGCGCCGTCGGATCATTTCGCGAGCCGGTGCGGTGGCCGTGCTCACGTCGATGATCGCTGTCGCCGCCGGCGTGATGAGCGCGAGCGGGATGAGCGGCAGGCGTGCGCCCTCACCCGTGGGCTGGGGCTTTGGCTACTTTTCCATGAACCTGCTGGCGCCACTCTTCGGCGGCGAAGACAGCTACACGCAGCAGCTTCTCGGTCCCGTGATCGTCGACGCCACCGGCGGGCAGTACGAAGGCTACAACTACCTGGGCGCCGCAATCCTGATGCTCGGTGCGGTATGGCTGGTGTCGGGGCCGAGGCGGCTGCTGCGGGCAGTGCGATGGCATCCGGTGCTGGCGACGACCCTGGCGCTGCTGTCACTCGGCGCGGTCAGTAACAGGGTGTTCGTGGGCGGAACCGAAGTGTTGCACTTCTCGCCTCCCGGGATAGCGTTCGTGCGCGCGTTCCGATCGACCGGGCGGTTTTTCTGGCCGATGTACTATGTCATCACCTTTGGCTTGCTCGCCGCCGTCTGGCGGCGTTTTCCGGGGCGCGTGGGCGTCGCCATCCTCGCGTTCGTGGCCCTGGTGCAGTACGCGGAGACGCGCGCCATGCGTCTGGGAATCGCGTCGGCTGCTGGTCGGATCAACGCCGCCGACTTCGTGGACGCCGAGGTCGTGGACCTGGTGAATCAGGCGGAGCGATTGTTCATCTATCCGTCTTTCGACTGTGCGCAAGACGACGCGGAGTGGCCGCAGCCGAGCAGCTGGCGTGGCGCAACCATGGAACTCATGCTGTTCACGTCGGCGCGCGCCCTGCCGTC
>CAZTDK010000159.1:0-1550 GCA_964611965.1 uncultured Binatia bacterium (SeqCode)
CGGCGCCGCGACGTGCCAGAAGGTCGATAAGGCCGCCGAAGTTCCGTGGGTTCATTCCCAGCCAGCCGTGGTGAAGGAGCACCAATGGGGCGCCGATCGGAGCAGGGTCCTGAGGCACGAAGACGTAGGCGCGATTCACGCCCTCACCCACGGTGAAAATCGCCACCCCTTTGTGGCCCTTCTGTGCCACGTAGGCTTCCGGTGCGTGGCGGCCGGCCAAATCGGCAAAGTCATCTCCGCTGGCGATCGTGGTGAGCCACGCGAGAATGCACGCGGGGACAATCGCGAGGATCCGGCGCGGGAGTCGGTCAAACGGGCTCATGGCGCGAGCCGGTCATCGCGGGTTGCGGTTCATTCGTCCGCCGCCGCAGACGCCGTCGCCGCGCGTGCCAACCAATCGCGGATCGGTGGAAGAAGGTAGGCCGCCCCGTCATCGGTCAGGTGGATGCCGTCGTCGGCGCGCAGCTTGATGAGCCTGCCGCGTTCATCGGCGCGAAACTGGTGAAAGCCGTCCTTCGTGTAGCCCAGCGCCGTGCTCACATCGAGCCAGGTCACGCCGGGATACTGCGCCACGGTATCGCGCGCGACGGCATTGATCTGGTCCATCTTTTGCGAAAAAGTCGTGGCCTTCATCACCGGCATCGCCAACCACAATATACGGGCATGATCGCGGGTCAGCAGGTCGAGGTACGCGGTGAGGCGCTGCCGGAAGAAATCGTTCCATTGCGGTGAGCCGAATTGCAGTACCTGCTTGCCCACCTGCACATTCTGGGCATCGTTGGCCCCCATCGCACAGATCACCATTTCCGGTTTGTTCGCACCGAGCATGCGCGGGTACTCCACCAACCAGTCCAGCACCTCCGGCCGCACCAAGCCGGTGCCGGAACGGTAGGCACGCAAGACGTGCAGATCCTTTTCGATTGCCAGACCGCGCGTCAGCGTTGGAGCCAGACCCACCGCCATCATCGAGTCGCCGGCCAGTGCAACTCGCACTTCCCGCGTCAGACCCAGGGGCGGTAGCTGTAACGTCACTGACGCCGATACCCGCACCGGTCGTGTCAGCATTGCCAGTTTCGCGTTGTCAGTTGCAGTCGAGGACAGGCTCTGCGCCGCGGGCGCGGCTTCCCGCTGCGCAACCGGCGCCGTGATCGAAGCGATTGGCGGGCCGAGGAAGGTTGCGTCAGAGCGTTGGATGAAATCTCGACTCACGTTGGCCTCCGCGCGGGAAGTGCCCGCAGCGACCAATCTTGTCCTGAGGCTTCCCGAAGGGGGGAGCGGCTCATAGAACAGACGCCGGCCGCAGGCCTCTTTGCCCTGCAATGCCCACTGCCGCAGTACATTGAGATGCAAAGGGTGCGTCAGATCGGCCCAGCATCTGGTCGCCGGTTGCGCCACGTCGCGCAGCATGCCGACTGTCAGGCGGTCTGCCCAGACGCGTAAACCGTCGGCTTCGACGATCAAGCCAATCAGCATGGCACTGGCGATGGTCAGCGCCATGCGAGCCAGATTGTCCTGGTCCTGCGGACGGCGTCGGTGTAGCGCGACCGCTC
>CAZTDK010000159.1:1650-10282 GCA_964611965.1 uncultured Binatia bacterium (SeqCode)
CTCGTTGAGTCGCTATTGCCGTTCCCCGCAGGGCAGGCAGTGTGAGTCGGGATTTGGTCATACGCTCTCAGAACTGGTCCTGCGGACGGCGTCGGTGTAGCGCGACCGCTCCTCGTTGAGTCGCTATTGCCGTTCCCCGCAGGGCAGGCAGTGTGAGTCGGGATTTCTTCATACGCTCTCAGAACTGGAAATAGATGAACGGTGCCGGCGTACTCGGTCCGAGCACTTCACACACCATCAGGAGCAATGCGAACACCATCCCGCGCAGGACCGGTTGGATTTCGGCGCCGAGGCCTTGCAGGCTTTCGTCGAGGTGGCGCGGCAGATATTGGCAACCGAGACCGATGATGATGCAGAGCATCGGTCCCGCAGGGACGTCCAGGGCCCAGCCGCCGGTCCACAGTCGCTGCACGACCTGTCCCGCGAGGAGAAAATCGCTGGCGCGGAACATCACCCACCCCAGGCAAACCGCGTGGAAAAGCAACAGGCGCGCGCCCCACAGCCAGAACGGACTGCTGCGCCACGTCGCGCCGCGATTCGTCCAGAAGCGATCCCATTCACGGTGCCCGACGAGGAGAAGGCCGTGCCAGGCGCCCCAGACGACGAACGTCCACGCGGCCCCGTGCCACAAGCCGCCGAGCACCATCGTCAGCCCGAGGTTGCAGTGGGTTCTCCAGCGTCCCTGTCGCGAGCCGCCAAGGGGGATGAACAGGTAGTCGCGCAGCCAACTGGACAGAGAAATGTGCCAGCGGTGCCAGAACTCCTGCGGGGAGGCGGCGACGTAGGGCGAGTCGAAATTCTCGGGGAAGGAATACCCCAGCAGCAACGCACACCCGATGGCAACGTCGGTATAGCCGGAGAAGTCGCAGTAGATCTGCACGGCATACCCGTAGATGCCCATCAGCACCTGGCTGGCGCTCATTGTCAGCGGAGTGGAAAAGACATCGTCAACCAGCATGGTGGCCAGGGTATTGGCGATCAGGACCTTTTTGAAGAGGCCGGCGGTGATGAGCATCAGCGCGCGCGTCGTTTCGATCCGCGACGGGTCGGGTGGCCGGCGCAACTGCGGCAAGAAGGCGGACGCACGCAAGATCGGCCCGGCAATCAGCTGGGGGAAAAAACTCACGTACAAGAGTGCATCCCCCAGAGGCACCCGCTCGTCGAGCTTGTGCCGCCACGCATCCATCATCAAGGAGATGGCGTGAAATGTCATGAACGAAATGCCGAGCGGAAGGAAGGGGGATTCGGGCTGTATCAGTGGGTGCCACCCCAGCATGCCAGCCAACTCGACCAGGTTGAGAACGGCGAACGCCGAATACTTGTAATACACCAGGGCGCCCAGGCAGCCGGAAATCCCCAGAGTCAAGCTCAGTCGTCGCCACCGACCGTGCTGAATGATGCGCGTGGCAAGCCACGCCCACAATGAAAGCGCAAAGAGGAGCGGGACGAAGTGCCAGTCCCAACAGGCATAGAAGAGGTAACTCAGGGCGAGCAGCGAGAGCTTGTGCAGTCCGTGCGCGCGCCGCACACCCACCGAGTGGACGGTCTGGGGAAGACGCAAGGCTCCCCACGCTAATACCAGTGTAACGGTAAAGAATAATGCATACTCAAATGTTGGGAAGAGCATAGCTATCCATGAGCCCAGAAGAACACCAGGGCATTTGTACTGCCATCATGTGACGGAAAATCTCACCGCAGAGACGCCAAGGCGCAGGGGGTGCGCATTTGAGATGAAACACTCAGGCTGCTCTTCTCTGCCTCTTCGCGCCTTTGCGGTGAATTCTTTTGTCTCATTCACGATCGTCCTCCCGCGCCGTCTCGCGGCAGGGCCAACTCCGCGCACGCGCCGCCGTGCGCGCGATTGCTGAGGCGGATCGTGCCATCGTGCAACTGGGCAACCTCGCGCACGAAGTTCAGCCCCAGACCCGTGCTCTTGCGTCCCGTTCCGGGTCGGGCCAGCGAATAGAAGCGTTCGAAGATCTTCTCTCGGGCGTAGTCAGGGATGCCGGGGCCTTCGTCGGTCACGGTCAACGTTACGTACTTCGCGTCGCTTGCTGCCCCGACGACCACCGTGCCGCCGGCCGGGCTGAAGTCGATGGCGTTCTGCAGCAGGTTCGCCAGCGCCTGGTGGAGCAGGAATTCATTGGCGGTCAGGGTGAGCTTGTCGGGAATGCGCGTCTCTACCCGCACGCCCTTGGCGGCGCACTGGGGCTCCTGGCTTTCGACGACGGTGTGGATCAGGGCGCTCACATCCACGGGCGCCATTTCCGGCCGGTCTCGCCGGTTCTCGAGCGTTGCCAATTCCAGCATTTGCTCGATGATGCGGCCGATGCGGTCCGTTTCGCTGCGGATGTTGCCCACGAAACGCGCCTGTTGCGCGTGCGGCATGTCTTCCTGCAGGAGCTCGGCGGCACCGCGAATGGCCGACAGCGGGCTTTTGATCTCGTGCGTCAGCGTCTGCACGTACTCCTCGGCGTAGCGGCGCCCCTCCAGGGCGTCCTGCATGCGGCGCAAGGCCAGACCCAGGTCGGCGATCTCGGTTCGACCGAGGGCCGGGAAGGCGGGCCGGCGTCCTTCGCGGATGGCATCGGCGTATTGTGCGAGGCGGCCGATCGGACGGGTCAGCCAGTACGAGACCCCGAGACTGAGCAGCGTGGCGGCCATCAGGTAAAAGACGCTGGCGCGCACGATTCCCGGTCGCGCCAGACTGAGGAAGTTCTTCACGTTCGCGGTGTCCTTGACCACGGTGAGCGAGCCGATGATATGTCCCTGGTCGTACAGCGGGGCCGCGACGTACAGGAGCGAGGAAAACGGGTCGTCTCTGTTTCGCAACGTGGTGCGTGCGCCGTATAGACCTCCGAGTGTCAAGCGCACATCCCGCCAGTGACTGTAATCCTTGCCGACCGCCGATGGCTGGCGGGTGTCGAACACCACCGTGCCATGCGCGTTGGTAATGTAGACTTGCAGGTCGACCGCCGTCTTCCGCAGGTTGTAGATCTGTGCCGCCAGCACGCGCGCCTGACCGTGCGCGAAGCGCTCCTGCAGGTCGGCCGGATGAAGGTCGTCGGCCGCCATCTGTTGTTCCAGCAGGCCCGCCAGCAGATTGGCGGTGTCGACCAGGGGTTCCTCGACGCTCTCCAGGTAGCGCGTCATCAGCGCTTGCAGGATGCCGCGGACGGGAAGGAAGACACAGACCGCGAAAATCAGCAGGTAGGCGACGAAGATGCGGAGCCCGAGCTTCATCGGTCCTCCTTCAGCGAGTAACCCATGCCGCGGTGGGTGGCGATCGGATCGCGATCGGGTCGGACGGCGCGCAGCTTGGCGCGGATGTTCTTCACGTGCGTGTCGACCGTGCGGTCCATGCTCGCTTCCGGCGACTCCCACGCAAGTTCCATGAGTTGATCGCGACTGAAGACGCGACCGGGTCGTTTGATGAGCAAACAGAGTAGCCGGTACTCCTGGCGCGAGAGGTCAAGTGTCCGACCGCAGTAGGAAATGCGACAGCCCTCGTCGTCGACCTGGAAGGCCGTCTCGTTCGTCGTGCCGGCGGGCGGACGATTGGTGCGCCGTAGCACCGCCTTGACCCGCGCCGCTAGTTCGCGCGGGCTGAACGGCTTGGTGACGTAGTCGTCCGCGCCGAGCTCGAGGCCGACCACCCGATCCACCTCCGTACCGCGCGCGGTGAGGAAAATCACCGGCACGTCGTGCCGTTGCCGGATCCGCCGGCACACCTCGACGCCGCTCATGTCCGGCAGGCCGATGTCGAGTACGACCAGCGCGACGGGTTGGCATTCCAGCGCCGGTTCCACTGCCGCGCCGGTCACCAGCCGCTGGCACTGAAACCCCTCGGATTCCAATGCGTACTGGATCGCATCGGCGATGGCCGGCTCATCGTCGACCACGAGAATCATCGGCTTGCCCATCTTTGCCCTCCCGCTGCAGCGGGCTTTACAAGACACGGTGCGCCCGCAGTCAGTGGCCCAGACGTGGCCCTTCGAGACAGGGAAAGCAAGGTCATCGTGTTCACGAGAACCAACCTACTCTTCACACGAGGAGGCAGTATGAACCGGCTGTGAAAAGGGAGAGGATTGAGAAGGGGGCAAAGGAATTCGTCTTCGAGCCGAACGGCTGTCAGTGCGGCGCTTGCCGGACCATCCGCGCCGGGGACCCATAAGGCCTTTCCGGTAGTCGGCGGGTTCCACTAAAGGGGAGAGCATCGCTGCCGCGCGGCAGCTGTGGCAAGGAATGCAAGAAATTCTTCCGGGAAGTCCGCGGAGGCGTATCGGACACCTAACGCGCCTCGCCTCCGTGAGTGGCACGACACGTGGATAAGGTTGCACTTATCGCGAAAGGACGAACGATGAACGTCTTCCGTTTTTGTCAGTCGGTTGCGATTGCGACCGTGCTACTCCTGGCCGGATGCGCCACCGTCGGCCACCCGTGCTTCAGCGAGCGGGTCATGTTCGCGGACAAGAGCACTTCGTGCCAATACGGGCGCGCCTATCACTGTGATAATGGCGACTGGATCGCCTATCAAAGAGCGTGCAGCGAGCCTGGGCCGGAGTTGTCTCCCGTAGCGACGTTGCCGGGGAATTGTGAATTTGCCGGCATCTCGTTCGCGAGTGGTTCAGCGACCTGTCGCGCCGGCCGGCAGTACCGCTGCGAGAACGGTTCTTGGAGAGGGCTCGATCTCCCATGCTCCGTCGGCGATGCGCCTATCACAGTTCTCCCACGTGGGGAAAACTGCTCGTATGAAGGTACTACGGTTGCGAGTGGTTCGGCCGTCTGCCGATCAGGCACCACTGTTCTGTGCAACAACGGCCAGTGGACCAATCTGGGTACGGCCTGCCGATAGCAACCGGTTCTTGCGCAGTTCGGGGGGGCGTGCAAGGTTTGTGAATTGAATGGAGCATGCGATGCGCGCACGTATAACGTTGTCGACAGTCTGCTTCGCCGCGGCTGTTTTCCTGTTCGGGGCGACTTCTGCGAGTGGCGCGGAGCTGCTTGCAATGGACCAGGGCGCCATGATTACCGTGGTGCATGATCCGACGGTGCAACCGGTTTACTATTGGCGCGGCCACCACTATCCCTATTACTATCGCGGGCACTATTATCGCTACCATTACAGGGGACGCTATTACCGTCATCGGTACTACCGGCACGGTCGCTGGTACTACTACTAACGCCGGTCTGCACCGATTCCTATCAAGCCAGCAGCCCGTGCAGCACTCCTCCCGATCGGAGCGCGGCGTCTACAGCCCAGACGTGCGCGGGCGACGGCGGCGGACGGTCGAGTCTGGTGAACGGCGCGACGACCGTCCGGCACGCCCGGACGCGCCCCTTTTCCCGCCTTTTGCCGACCGGTACTTCGACGCGTCGGTCGTAAAGCGAGCATGACCGTAGCTCGCGAGCAATTGCTCTACCCGCTTGACCAGAATCAGGTTGGCGACCTCGCGAATCCCCGGGACCCATTCGGCGAGCTCGAAGGCCTTCATCTGCAGCGTGATCCCGGCGCCCACCAGCGCTCCCACCACGACATCATCCGTCCCGATCTCGATCCCGATCTTCCTCGCCAGCTCGCGGTCACCGCCGAGGAAGGCCTCCACGAACAGCAGCTTCGCGAAGCGGCGCTCGAGTTGGTCGAAGACCTGGCTAGCAACGCTGCGATCCAGCGGCAGGTAGGCCGCCAGCGTGGCGCGGATCAGGGAGCCGCAGGTTTCATCGTCGAAGCTCTCGCGCAGTGTGGTGTTGCGCGCGGTCATCATGCGCACGATGCCTTCCGGGGTATCAGCCAGGAGATCCTCGGGCAGGCCAAGGAGGAAGCAGCGATAGCGTGACAGCTCGACCTGGGCGCGCTCGCCCGGCGTGAATGTGTGCCGCCCCTCCCGCAACAAGCGGAAGGCGAGGAGGAAGATGGGGATCAAACCCGCCGGCATCTGATCCACCTGCGGAATCGGCACGCCGTAGACCGACGCGTCCCACCGGCCGGATCGCAGCACGTTGACGCGCACCATCGAATGCATCAGCCGCACCATTGCCGCCGCCTTGAACCCCTCGCCGTTGCGGTCGAGCGCGCCGGGCAGGACGGTGCAGGCGAAGAAGTGCGCCGTCTCGCGGACGCGCCGCGCGGCAGTTTCGTTGCTGAGCGTGCCGGTGAGTGCCATCGGCAGCGCCGAGTACTTGTTCAGGAACGTCGCGATGAACGCGCCGCGGATCGCATAGGGCGCGGCGTTGGCGGTGGGGTTGAGATCCAGCCGCGCCCCCTCGCGCACGAGGTCCATGTCGACCCAATCCGGAACGCGCTCCATGTCACGGATGAAGGCGACGAGCTCGGGCGGTGCCCCCTCGACGTGCTCGACGCCGTGGTCGCACGCTTCGCGGAGCATGTCGATCAGCTGGCGGAAGCTGTATGCCGGCATCAGTGCGGCGTACGCGTCGGCGACGATATCGCCCAGCATGGTGTAGGCGCGCACCAGCTCGAGCTCGTAGGCCGTCATTGCCACACCCATCGGCGCGCGATCCTTCACGATCGCCTCCGACGCATCCTCGGTAAAGCGCTCGGGCATGCGGTCGAAGTCGACCTGACCGTAGAGCGACGGCAGCAGCGACTTCTGCGACGCGACGCGGGTGCGAACCTGTTCGAACGAAGTAGACATGAATCATCCTCCAACCTAGAGCCCCGCCCAAGATTGACGGGGCATTGTCAGGCGGAGTCGTATGCGATGAGCGCGCCGAATTCCACCCGCGGGGCATTCTCGCGCAACCTCGTTCAGGCGTTTTAGCAATGCGAAAGGGGGGACTTGAACCCAAAGGGGGGGGCGAAATGATTGTGACGCTGCTCAAACCGGCGGTGTGACCAGTGTCGGTAGCTCCGCGTGCAGCCGGGCGCGTCGCGTCGGGTTGAGGGCCTGATAGATCGCCTCGCGCAACACGCGGTGGGCGAAGCGGTAGCGCCGGCCGCTGCCATCGATGGGGTGAACGACGGCGGCGGCGTGCGCTTCCTCGATGCCTCGCAAGGCATCATCGCCGCTGCGCGCGACGATGCTTTCCACGGACTCGAACGCGAATTCGACCCCGGCAACGGCGGCAACCGCCAGCGCACCCAGGTAGCCGGCGACACCGCCGCCGAAGCCGAAGGCGAGGCCGTAGACCACACAGGTGTCCGCCAGCGGCAGCAGCTGGTCATACGCCCACTGGGCGCGGGGTCGATCGCCCAGGAAGAGACAGGGAAGGACGAGGGACGTGAGGATACTGACCCAGGTGGTTGGTTGCGCGTCGAGTGCCGCGAAGTCGTGCGCGGCCAGATCATCGTCGCGTATGAGGACCCGATCGCCTACTCCTGTGGAGTGGCACCCTGACGCGGGCAAGTACGCGATAACACCGTGGTGACCGTCGGGCTGCGGGCCCAAAGAAGGGCGAGGGGGGTACCGCGTTGTTCCTGTGGCGTGCCCGGTCTCGGTCGAGACCCGCCGCTGCCACGGACCATGCATTTCCGCACAATAGAGAACTTCAACTGGAATTTGGTAGATATGCGGCAATGCGTCGGACATTCCCAGCGCCAGAATCGCAAATGTAGAGATCTCCACTGGACGGGTCAAGATAAAGACCCGTTAGAAACGTGAATGACCCACCTAAGGGCAAGCCGCCGTCTCCTGTGGATCCAACAACCAAGCCAGGATTCGCGACCGAAGTCATGATCCCCGTGACGGCATTGACCACTCGAATGCTGAGCTGCTCAAGAATATACAAGTTTCCTAATGCATCGATCACCGCGCGGGATGGCTGGCTGAGCGTTGTTTCTGTTGCCAACACATCTTGATATCCGACACTGCATACTCTTGACCCCATGCCTGCTCCGCCAGCTACAGTAACCATTAGTTTACTTACATGGTCGACACGAAAAATGCGACAAAGCTGCCCATCGGTGATGAAATAGTTCCCCGCGCCATCCACATTCACATCGACTGGGGCAACGAGTAGCGCCTGGGTAGCCAAGGCATCTCCGGGGGGAGTGAAGCTGCTGCCCGTTCCAGCCACTGTTTCGATTGAGGGTGGCCGGTCCGGGTTTGATCCTTGAAACACCCTTCGCACCCGAAGATGCCCACTGTCTGCAATCAAGAGACTTCCATCCGGAAGAAAAGCCAGCCCATTCGGGAAAGCTAAGCTTGCCGAGATGGCGGCGATTCCGTCGCCGTTGTAAGCGGCGCTACCATTCCCGGCGATGGTTGTGATTGTGCTTGTGACGCTATCAATGCGCCTAACTCGATTATTGTTGTAATCAGAGAAGTAAATATTCCCCTGAGGATCAACTGTAATCCCGGCTGGAACGTTGAGCCTAGCCTCGGTAGCAAGTCCGCCATCCCCGCTGAATCCAGCCCTGCCGTTCCCGGCAATTGTCGTGATCAAATTTGTACTGGCATCGACACGACGGATTCTATTGCCCGACCCATCGGAAATTAAGAGATTTCCAGAGGTATCGCTCACCAACGCCCGAGGGTCGATTTGGGCGAAGTTGGCTTGAAGTCCGTCGCCAGTGCCTGAACTAACCGGAAATCTGCCCACCACAGTGGTCAGCGTCTCTGTTGGTATGACAACTGGGAAGTCGACCAGTGCGTAGTTCACCGCCTGGATG